>JBEGUT010000556.1:0-3553 GCA_041178745.1 Planctomycetota bacterium
TACTCTTACGAGCTTCATGATGCGTCCGGAGACGTTCCAGTCTTGGACATAAAGATTGCCATCCTTATCCCAGTAAGAACCGTGCGTGCCGCTGAAGATACCCTCGATCCACTGCTCTTGTGGAACATTGTAGTTGACTCGTTTGGCGGGATCAGGATTGTGTCCCAGCACAGCCATGATCGTGTTGCTCTTGTCGAGAATCACCAGTCGTCCATGAAGATCAGGAACCGAGACATAATCGCCTTGAACTGCAGCTGACGTTGGCATGCCTAAGCCGGTGATCACTTCTTCGATGAATTCACCTTCTAGGGAGTAATGCAGCAACCGTCCTTTGGGTTCGTGGTTACGATCGCAAATAAGCAAACGTGGTGGATCGTAACGAGTATCGAGAACCATTCCATGAGCGGTGTTGAACTGTTTCAGTTCATTACCTTTCTCGCCGAAGTGTTTGATGTACTTGCCGTTTTTGTCAAACTTGAAGATATGGTTACTAGCATATCCGTCCGAAAGGAAGATATCGCCATTGGGGGCAACTGAGATTGCCGTAGGACTGAACCGATCGAGCTTCAAACCGGACTCTTGAGGAAATTTCAGCCGCAGAACGATTTCTCCACCAGCGATATTAAACTTGATGCCTTCCGCATTGTTGTTGCGAGCACCGTAGATAAATTCCTTGCCATCCTCTTCCCGAATTTTCATGTCATGGATATTGGAATAGTCTGGGCCGAGGTAGTTGTGGATAACTTTGCCATCGGGTGAGAAAACAAAAACACCTTCATTGGCGCTGGTGTAGATATTGCCCGCCTTGTCGATCACGACTGAACCGTGAGTTGGTCCGATAGCCGATTTACCATCAGGTCTCAGTCCCCATCCTGGAACCGTTTCGAAAGTCATTAAGCCACAGCCCATGCGAACGGGTTTGGTCGATGTTGCTGCGGCAGTTTTTTCTTGTGCAACTGCCGAAAGAGTCAACGCCGCTAAGAGGGTAGCGCTTAAAAAAAACATTTGAACTCTCATGTTTGCCGAAATCCTTGTTGTGTGAGGAAAAACAGAGGGGCGATGCGGTAGCCAGTTTGAACCACAGATGGTTCGCGATAGTAGAAGTGCCTGCCGACGACTGCATCGATGTTTATTGTAATGACGGAGCGGACTGAGACGAAAGCTCCCATTTTACCCATTTGCTACCGATCGAAAGTTATTTATTGCAAACGATTTAGCGAGCGTCACGGTTGGTAGATGCTGGACTTCATTGAAACGATTGCAGAGGTATTAGTCCTAGGAATGTCATTCTTTCAGGGAGTGAACGAAACTAAACTCATTTGCATTCGCGAAAGAACAATTTGGCAGAGAAAAAATTTAGGCCATTGGGAAATGACTTTTTGTATGTTACATTCCTGACCCTTGCTGGGGAGTTCGCATGCCTTGGCGTTCATGCAATTCTCTCAAGGGATTCCAGTGTCGCAGTCCTAAGAAAATGATCGAAATCATTTTTCGATAAGGACTGAAGGACACTCACTTGTTGTTGCGAAAGAGCTTTTAAAGGGAACTCGGGTGAAAATCCCGGACGCGGTCGGCACCGTAAAGTCGGACCTCTTTGATGGCATGATTTATTTACGAGATGTCACGGTCCTGGCATCCCGTCCGGCATGTTTTAGCGGGCAGCCGAACGGTCTATTGTCCGCTCCGAGGAGCATGCCTTCTAGTGAAACGTTCTGCATTTACACTGATCGAATTATTGGTCGTTATCGCAATCATAGGGGTCTTGGTAGGGCTTCTGCTTCCGGCGGTGCAATCAGCTCGCGCTGCCGCACGCCGAGTCGAATGCTCTAACAATATTCGTCAACTCGGTTTCGCGGTGATCATGTATCACGACACTCATCGGCGATTCCCGCCAGCGTCATTGCCAGGTTGGCCTGTATCTAAAACATGGTTCGGCGAGGTTAACTACAGCAACAACCAGGTTAACAAAGCCGAAGGAATTTTGGCTCCGTATTACGAAAAGAACTCATCCGTGATACGTTGCCCAGACATGCATCAGCTCACTTTGCTTTACGGTGGTGAGACTGGTGGATTTGGATACAACCAAAACCTAGGTACAACACTGTATCCTCCTCCAAGTTATGCACCCAAGGTGCGCACTCGAAACATGGCATTTTTCCAAACCGTTGGAACAACACGCATGGTCATGTTCTCCGATGCAGCTCGTGTGCAATTGCCCTGGTCAGGAGATCCAGAACTGCGAGCGACCGAGAACTTCTATATCCAAGGACCTCAGGATTGGGAGCTATTCGCAGCACCGGGTACTCATTTCCGGCACGCTGGTGGAGTTGCTAATGTTTGTTTCATGGATGGACACGTCGATGCTCTGACCATGGCGGATGGCAACTGGCCAGGACACTGGCCGCAAACCGCTTTGGATATGGCTCGTACTCGCAAGATCGGTTACTTGTCGCTACAAAGCACAGGTGATGACAACGAAGGACCCGTTTATCGCCCATAACGCAGCTATATAGTTTGTCGGTTGATGGAATTAGCTTCAAAGAACGGCGAGATAACAAAGTGCGATATGGACTACATCGCACCGACTCGCCTTTCCCTTTCTAATGACTGAGGATTACGGCTCTCGCTATCCTCTCTTCGCACTGCTCTTTTCCTTGGCATTAATCGGAGCTTGCGACCTACTCTTTGGCTCGATAGAGAAAGGGCGTTCGAAACATTCCACCGAAGTGGTGTGGATTGTTAAGACGTAATGTTAGTCGGTTGCGACCAGAAGATAGTTTGCCCTTCAGGTCGACGTCCCACTCGAAGCGATAATCATTGAGCCACCACAGGCCTTTGAACGGTCGATAACCAACTTCTTGGCCATTCACGAAAAGCCAGCCTTCGTTGAAAATGCCAGGGAACTTCAAATGAATGTTACCCTCAATCTGCTCTGCCGTTAATTCGATTTCTGTGCTGTACCAAAGTTGGCCGGTGTAGCTTTGATAATCTTCTGTAACAACGCCCTGTGCTTGCACGTATAGATCCGAGCGCAGCGTCGTCCATTGGCTTGCATCAAAGGACGTTGCCCAATTCTCCTTGGTGCCGATATTGTCGGGGTCGCGCCGGAAGGACCAGCTTACAGGTAGCTTTGCCACTAGGGTTCCCTTGGTGCCATCAACCCAAGGAATCAATTCGCGATACTGCTGAACCTCGCCGGGCCACCAGGCGTAACCCGATTCACCGATTTGTTTGTAGGTCGTGAAGGTACTATTCATCTGAGTAAGTTTTTCGCGAGCAGCTAAACCTCGTTCGCCAGCGGCAACGGCAGCGGCATAGTTAATGTCGGTGCCAGCAAGACGGACCATCGACATGTAAGCATCGAGTACATCGAAGCTGAGTCGGGTGAACTTCATCCTTTCAACATAGAGCTTTTCATTTCGGCCAGCGCTGTTTTCCAGTGGCTTTATGATCGCTTCCGCATTGGAAATTTCCTTTCGTAAGTGAGCAATGACCTCTTCCGTGTAAATTGAAGGAGCTACAAAGTATTCGTGTTCCGTCGCAAGCGTTTCAC
>JBEGUT010000557.1:0-3531 GCA_041178745.1 Planctomycetota bacterium
ATTGACCAAGGCGTTAGATGCTGACTACATCTACAACGTTCCTGCTGCAGGTGGTCGCCAAGGTGGACCAATTTTCATCGGATCGGAAACCGATCGATTGGAACCTGTTGTACCTAAGTTGCCCTAGTCCGTTTTGACTGTTAGGGAAGTCAGGTAAAACCTGACTTTAAAACTGGTTATATAGAAACCCTGTCGAGTGAAAATTCGGCAGGGTTTTTTGTTGCGCTTTGATGGATTGGTAGCACTCATGGTCTTGCCCCGTTGCTAAGCGGACTGAGAAGCGAGATAGTAGAGGCCAATTAAATTGCTTTGGAGATGAATGAGCAGGAAAGTCATGAAGCCGATTCGTAAGTTACTGGCCGCTAATCGAAGTGAAATTGCCACCCGTGTTTTTCGAAGTGCCCATGAATTGGGGATTCGAACAGTTGCCATTTATTCGCACGAAGATCGTTACGCTCTGCATCGATTTAAAGCGGATGAAGCGTATCAGATAGGACGAGCAGGCGAGCCGATACGGAGTTATTTGGATATTCCGGCGATTGTTGATCTGTGCTTACGACAAGGAATTGATGCCGTTCATCCTGGCTACGGATTTCTCAGCGAGAATGCGGAGTTTGCCAGGGCTCTAGGAGAAGCTGGAATTACCTTTGTGGGGCCGAGCGTATTGGCATTGCAGCAGTTAGGGGATAAAGTTGCTGCCCGCGAGATAGCCGTAAAAGCTGGAGTGCCGGTGTTGCCAGGTACATCGCAAGCAGTGCAAACGATCGAAGAAGCAAAGCAGTTGGCACAACGCATGGGCTATCCGGTCATGTTGAAGGCTGCAAAGGGTGGTGGTGGCCGCGGAATGCGCATGATTGATTCGGAAGATCAACTGGCAAGCAACCTAGAGCAAGCCCAGCGCGAAGCGAAGAACGCATTTGGAAGCGATGAAGTCTTTATCGAAAAGCTCGTTCGTCGAGCGCGGCATATCGAAGTACAGATTCTCGGCGATTCTGTTGGTAATCTCATCCATCTCTTCGAGCGCGATTGCTCTGTTCAACGTCGACATCAAAAAGTGGTTGAGTTAGCTCCTGCTCCTAACCTAGATCGCAAGCTCGCTTCTAAATTGCATGAAGCAGCTTTAGCAATCGGTCAAAAAGTTGGTTACTGCAATGCGGGCACTGTGGAATTTCTCTTGGATGTCGACAGTGGGGAGTATTACTTCATCGAGGTAAATCCACGGATTCAAGTCGAACATACGGTGACCGAAGAGGTAACGGGTATCGATTTGGTAAGAGCACAAATCTTGGTAGCGATGGGGCATCGACTTGGCGACGCGCAAGTTGGTCTGCCTGCGCAAAACGATATCCAATTGACGGGTTGTGCGGTGCAGTGCCGAGTTACAACTGAGGATCCGGCGAATCAGTTTCGTCCAGACTATGGTCGTATTACGCATTATCGCAGCGCCGGTGGTATGGGGGTTCGGTTGGATGCGGGTAGTGCATTCAGCGGAGCGGTGGTCAATCCTTTCTATGATTCGCTGCTGGTTAAAGTTACCACCCGTGGGCGGAATTTGCGCGAAGCTTCACGGCGCATGGAGAGATGTTTACAGGAGTTTCGTATTCGTGGTGTCAAAACCAATATTCCATTTTTGATCAGTTTGATTTCGCACCCAACATTCTTGGAGGGGGCGGCAACAACGCGAATGATCGATACGACCCCTGAATTGTTTGAACTGCCTAAGCGTCGCGACCGCGCAACCAAGTTACTACAGTTCCTGGCAGATATGATTGTTAACGGTAATCCGTCGGTTTCTGGGAGTATTCGCAGCAAACGCAAAGAGCCAGCCCCAGTTCCAAAGATCAGCAAGCAGTTGCCGCTGCCGAAAGGATCTCGCGATATCTTCAAGGCCGAAGGTGTCGAGGGATTGAAAAAGTGGATGGTAGGTCAGAAGAAGTTGTTGTTGACTGATACTACGATGCGAGACGCTCATCAGTCCCTGCTCGCAACTAGACTGCGCACCTTTGATATGTTGCCGATTGCGGATGCTTATGCCTATAACGCAGCCGATTTGTTTTCGTTGGAAATGTGGGGTGGTGCCACGTTTGATACCTCGATGCGATTTCTGCATGAGAACCCTTGGCAGAGATTGATCAAGTTGCGCGAGAAAGTCCCGAACATCTTGTTTCAGATGCTATTGAGGGCCAATAACGCTGTTGGTTACACCAACTATCCTGACAACGTGGTGCAGCTATTTGTTCGTGAAGCAGTGCAGGCAGGAATCGATGTCTTTCGAATTTTCGACGCCTTGAACTGGACCAAGAATTTACAACTAGCTATGGAGGCCGTGTTGCAAGAGGGAGCGATCTGTGAGGCCGCTATTTGCTACACGGGTGATATTCTCAATCCGAAGCGATCGAAATATAGCCTAAAGTATTATGTCGATTTGGCTAAGCAGCTCGAGAAAATGGGAGCGCAGATTTTAGCGATCAAAGATATGGCAGGGCTTTGCAAGCCACCTGCTGCAAGGCTATTGGTGCAGACGCTAAAGCAAGAAATTGGGATACCAATTCATTTTCACACGCATGACACAGCAGGGATTCAGGCTTCATCGATTCTCTCTGCATCGGAAGTTGGTCTAGAAGTTGCGGATGCTGCCTTTGCGCCGATGTCGGGAGGAACGTCGCAGGTCAATTTAAATGCACTCGTAGAGGCACTTCGGTTTACTCCGAGAGATACGGGGCTAGACACCGATGCCTTAACGCAAATTGCTTCGTACTGGCAAGCGGTACGTGAATTCTATAGCGCCTTCGATGAACAGGTTCTTCCGGCAAGTGGTGACTTGTACGAGCATGAAATGCCTGGAGGACAATACACGAATTTATTCCAGCAAGCCAAAGCCTTAGGTATGGCTGATCGTTGGCTGGAGATCTGCAAAATGTATGCAGAAGTCAATCAAATGTTGGGTGATATCGTCAAGGTGACGCCTACGTCCAAGGCCGTGGGTGATTTGGCACTCTTCATGGTAGCTAATCAATTGACCGCATCAGATATTGTCGCAAGGCAGCGAGAATTCAGTTTCCCTGCCTCGATTTTGGATTTGCTCAGTGGTCGTATGGGACAGCCGCCAGGAGGTTTTCCGAAAGACGTACAGAAATCGATTCTGGGCGACAAGCCAGCGCTCACCGAAAGGCCGGGTGAATCGCTACCAGCGGTCGATATGGATCGCTGCCGAAATCAGGTAACACAAATACTCGCCCAACCGGCCACCGATCGACAATGCGCAACATGGCTGATGTACCCCAAAGTGTTTGAAGAGCACGTTGAGCATCAGAGAAAGTACGGCGATGTCAGTGTGCTTCCCACCCCCTATTTCTTCCACGGTCCCGAAGCGGGTGAAGAGTTCGCTGTCGACATTGAGGAGGGAAAGAGGCTAATCGTCAAATATCTGACTGTCGGGCAGCCTAGGCCCGATGGCACACGGACGGTTTTCTTTGAACTCAATGGACAGCCGCGTGAAGTTGAGCTTTTGGATCGTTCCCTTGAATCTAG
>JBEGUT010000558.1:0-3529 GCA_041178745.1 Planctomycetota bacterium
CCGCTGCGCTGAGCACGAGCACCGCTGCGCTGAGCACGAGCACCGCTGCGCTGAGCACGAGCACCGCTGCGCTGAGCACGAGCACGAAACGGGAAACTCGCTTGACGAGGATTACCTAGGAATCAAAGCGTTGGATCGCGGAGCGATCCACGACAATGGCAAACCGTCGTCAGCTTGCTATACCCCCGCGCGAACGCAGCGCACGATCTCGGCCGCGGTGATCCGGAAATGCTCGTACAGTTTGCCGGCCGGTGCCGATGCGCCGAAGCTCGACATCCCCACAAAGTGACCGTCCAAACCAATGTACTTATCCCAACCCTGACGAATGCCTGCCTCAACCGCCACTCGAAGCTTCAAGCTCGAAGGCAAAACACTCTCGCGATACGCTGCATCCTGAGCGTCAAACAACTCAAAGCAGGGAAGACTTACCACGCGACAATGAATGCCGTCTTTCGCAAGCATCTCTTGAGCTTGTAAACAGAGTCCAAGCTCCGATCCAGTACCGATCAGAATTCCTTTTTCAACTCCACCTGCTGGACTCAGAACGTAACCGCCACGAGCGACTCCCTCGGCGCTGGCATACTTCGTTCGATCCAGCGTTGCAACATTTTGACGCGATAGCACCAACGCGGCTGGATGATCACTGATTTTGAGCAGCGTACGATAGCACTCGAGCACTTCATTGGCATCACCAGGACGAAACACATTCAAGCCTGGGATCGCGCGGCAAGCGGCTAAATGCTCCACCGGCTGATGCGTCGGACCATCTTCACCAAGTCCGATCGAATCATGCGTCAAAACATACAAGACCGGTTGATGCATGATGCTGCTCAACCGCATCGCTGGTCTCATATAGTCGGTGAACACAAAAAACGTTGCACCATAAGAACGCAAGCCTCCGAGCGACATGCCGTTACAGATAGCACCCATTGCATGTTCGCGAATACCGAAGTGGAGATTGCGGCCAGCATAGTTTGATGAGAGGAAATCGCCGAGCTTATCAAGATTCGTCATTGTTGACGGAGCAAGGTCCGCCGAACCACCGACGAGCCATGGAAGATTGGAGGCCAACATGTTGAGCACTTTGCCTGAACTGACTCGCGTTGCTAAGCCTTTTTCGTCGGCTGCAAAAGGCTTCAAGCCGCTGTCCCAACCTTCTGGCAACTCGCCGGCAAACAACGCTTTCAGCTGTTTGCCTTCCGCCGGGAACTGTTTGCAGTAATCATCAAACTTTGACTGCCAATCTGACTGCAGCTTCGCACCGCGAGCGCCGATCGAATCGCGAAAGTATTGTTTCACTTCATCTGGAACAAGAAACTTCGCATCTTCCGGCCAACCATAATTGCGTTTCGTCAATTTGATCTCTTCGTCACCCAGTGGAGCGCCGTGAGCCGAATGCGAATCCGCTTTATTCGGTGATCCATAGCCGATAATGCTGCGCACGATAATCAGCGTCGGCTTACCCGAGCATTGTTTGAACGTACCATAAGCCGTCGACAGAGCAGCTAAGTCATTGGCATCATTGACTTCGACCACATTCCAACCCAAGCCCTCAAATCGTCGTCCAACATTTTCAGAAAACGCAAGATCGGTGTGACCCTCAATCGTGATCCGGTTATCGTCATAGATCCAGCACAAGTTGTCCAATTTCAAATGGCCCGCCAGCGAGGCCGCTTCGCAAGCAACACCTTCCATCAAGTCGCCGTCGCTGCATAGCGCATAAACATCGTAATCAAACAGCGAATGTCCCGGACGATTGTAGGTTGCACCCAACCACTTTGATGCAATCGCCATCCCGACGCTATTCCCGCAACCGGCGCCCAAAGGACCGGTTGTCGTCTCAATACCGGATGCCTCTCGATATTCCGGATGTCCAGCACATGGGCTTCCTAACTGTCGGAAGTTTTTCAAGTCTTCAATCTTTAAAGCAGGCCCTGAAAGCAAATTGCCTGAATGATCTGTCGCTCGAATTTCCGAGAGATGAATCATCGAATACAGCAGCATCGACGCGTGACCACATGAAAGAATGAATCGGTCCCGGTTCGGCCAAAGAGGCTGCTGTGGCGCGTAACGTAGTTTTTCGGTCCATAACTGGAAGGTAACAGGAGCCAACGCCATCGGAGTCCCCGGATGGCCACTGTTAGCAGCCTGCACACCATCCATGCTCAAGGTTCGAATCGTGTTTACAGCCAACTGCTCAATACTGCTCGACTTGCTTTCGGACATGAATCACTCACTGGTAAGGAAGAATTGGAATGGTTCGGACTGCTTGCAGATCCAACCTCAATTTGGATTCGCCTCGCTTCCGCTTCTTAATAAACCCCGCCGCCAGGGGTCATTTTGACCACGTTTTCATATTGCCCGAAACTCTATCGCGCAGCCTCAAGTACCGCAACGACAGAACCCTTGAAACAGGGGGTAGAAATCTTATCTAGATCCAATACTCCCATTGGGCAGATGAACATTGGCACATGAACCCAATTCTCCTTCTTCCTTTCTCCTTCTTCCTCCCTTTTTTCAGTTCGACCGCTCTTCCCCAGAAACCCCTTTCGTTTCTTGGCTGTCCCACTGAACCTCATGCGTTTCCGCGGAGTCCTCCCTCAGCGACAGGACACCCGACTCGGCATGAACAAGGAACAAGAAATTTTTGATGGCCGCTCCCCAAAAAGGGATTTAAGCCAAGACTCTCATGGGAAAACCTTTGTTTTGCTTGCCCCATGGCCCGTTCAGGGCATGACCAGAAATCCGTATTAACCATTCCTTGGATCCCTAGGGATCCCCACTAAATAGGCGAGGTTGCAGTTGAGGGAATCGACCAGTCGACTACAATCCGGACGTCAAACAATTCGAAGATTGCCATTACTCCAAGTCTGCAACTCAATCTGACCGTCGAAACGAAGACCAACATGAATGATTCCAACGCTTCAGGAAATGATGTACCTAGCCTCAGTTCCCTTCAGGCAGCACGTCTAGACAATCTGCGTAAGATTGAACAACTCGGCTATGACCCCTGGGGAAGTAAGTTTGACCAGCGCGAAATGATCGGTACGGTTCGCAATCGATGCTCGGAGGTCAAGTATCAACTGAAAGACGGCACCCAAGTATCGCTGCCAGACTTGGACGCCGATCGCTCGATTGACTATGCCGCTTGGAAAAAGGACCAAGGTGAAGGTGACGAAATTGGGCCCAATGTACGCGTAGCTGGTCGCGTGATTCTTTACCGCGACACCGGCAAACTCATTTTCGTCAAACTACGCGACTGGACTGGCGATGTTCAAATCTTCATCGGTAAAGGGCAAGTGGGCGACGAAGGATTTGCTCTTGCCAAACTTGTTGACCTTGGAGACTTGATCGGAGTGGATGGCCGCTTGGGCCGTACCAATAAAGGAGAGCTTACGGTATTCGCCAGCAAGCTTCATTTCCATTGCAAGAGTATGGAACCACCACCGGAAAAGCACGCTGGGCTAACCGACCCCGAATTGCGTCAGCGTCTGCGTTATCTCGACCTTACGTACAACGAAGGTGTGTT
>JBEGUT010000559.1:0-3521 GCA_041178745.1 Planctomycetota bacterium
CTTTATGCATTGCAGCGTGTGTTCAAGGGATTTCTTGGTAAGGAGTTTTTTATGATGGTGCGAACTCGGACGACTCGTCGTCTTGTCTGGTTGGGAACTCTTGCCGCGCTGATCGTGATTCCGTTTATTATCCCTGCGCCCTATAACGTGAATGGGAACTTCGAAGTCCGACCACTCGATTGCGTTGATATCCCAGCACCTCTCGGCAGCTTCATTGGACGTGTCCATGTGGTAGATGGTCAATCCGTCGCAGTCGGAGAGGTTATCTGCGAATTGGTGTCTCCCGAACTAATGAGTCAACTCGAAACCAAGCAAGCCGAAATCCTGGAATCCGAGGCAATGGTCAAGCGACTTAAGGCCGGGCCACGACCTGAAGAACTTGCTGAACAAGAAGCGCGGGTGGCTCGTTTAAACCGTTGGTGTGAACTGGGGAAACTTGAGGTCGAAACCATGAAATCCTCCCTCAAACACCAAATCGATGCGATCCAACATCGTGTCGACCAAGCAGAAGCTGAGTGCAGCTATGCACAGAAAGTTTTTCAGCAATCCGAGCAATTAGCTCAGCAAGGAGCCCTTGCCACGACGCAACTAGAACGTGAGAGAACCAAATGCGATATTCTCAATAAAAAGCTTGATGAAGTCAAAGCTGAAAAAGCTCGAATCGAAACTGAAGGTATTCGGGAGTCGATCGCTGAGCTTGCAAGACGCGAGCAGGAACTTGCCGATGCTGAAAGTAAACTGCGACTGCTCAAGTTGGGATCGCGACCTGAAGATATCCAAGCTGAAGAAGCAAGATTTCGTAGACTGACAGAGGAATTGGAATTCCTCAACGAACAGAAAAAAGCGATGAAAGTAGTTGCCACCAAAAACGGTCAACTACGATCCTCACGGCTGAGAGAAAAAATAGGTGCCTACGTAGCGAAAGGAGAACTTTTGTGCCAAATCGAAACGGCAGGATCACCTTTAATAGAAGTGCTCATCAACGAGCAAGACGCATTGACTATTGTTCCAGGCCAAAGAGTCGTTTTTAAAGCCCGAGCCCTGCCCCTGGAAACCCTCGAAGGACGTGTGGAACGCATATCGACCTCTGCCAACAACAGCCTTAAACCGAGTGCTGAGCCTTCTCAAAATCCGAATGGCCAAAATGTAATTCTGTACTGCCAAGTCGAAAATGGAACAGCGCAACTTAAGTCCGGAATGACAGGCTTCGCGAGAGTATCGCGTGGTTGGACAACCTTTGGCCGCATCTTGCAAGCCAAGAGTTATCGATACTTACGTACCGAGTTTTGGTGGTAGACCATCTCTGCGAAGAATCTGCCTAAACACACTTTTTGATTATCACAATTGTTGTCTAAACCGACCTTTGTTTTAAATATTCGATATTCGACCAGGACGCGCCTTCATCTTCGAATAACCGTCGTCTCTTAGCAGCGTTTTCGCAATTCGACACCCTCACAAATGTCTCTTATTTAAGAGGTACATTTTCTTTATTACACTGCGATGGCGTCAGAGTCTTGCAGGAGCAGAGTTTTGCCTGAATGGCAACCTGTGGAGAGAGCGGAGGATGTGCATCGCTCCGACTTTCTCCCGATTTCTGCTCCAGATATTCTGTGGTTTAACATCGAAGGTTCTGTTCCATGATGTTCTCAACGAAATTACAAATGAAGAATCGACGTTCTCACTGGATGTGCCTAGCAGTCGTCTTAGCGCTACATGCTTCAATCTCGTTGAGTGCCCATGAAGGATCGGAACATAAGCATGCAACACGCCAACTGAAGGCGGCGGAAATCTACGCTCCTACCCCCATGCCCGACCGAGTTGTGTTGACTTGGTCAGGCGATCCTAAGACAACGCAGAGCGTTTCCTGGAGGACGAGTGTCGAGGTGCAGCAAGCAAAAGCAGAAATCGCTATTGCGACCGACGGTACGCAGTTCACCAAGGCGTCCAGCACAGTTGACGCTGAATCGGTCGCCCTTAAAAGTGATCTCAATACGGCTCATTACCACAGCGTAACCTTTCGCGGATTGCAACCTGGTACGAAATACGCCTATCGCGTTGGCGACGGTACCAACTGGAGCGAATGGTTTCACTTCTCGACAGAGAGCGTTAGCGAAGAACCATTTTCCTTCATCTATTTTGGTGATGCCCAGAATGATGTTCGTTCCTTATGGTCACGTGTCATTCGTGAAGCGTACAGCGATGCGCCTAAGGCAAAATTTCTGCTTCATGCTGGCGATTTGATCAACAACGCGCAGTCGGATGGGGAGTGGGGAGAATGGTTCAGCGCCGGAGGATGGCTCAACGCAACAATTCCGAACATCCCTGTCGTGGGTAATCACGAAATGCAGAAGGTCGATGATTCCAAGCGGCAAGTAACACATCACTGGCGACCTCAATTCACCTTGCCTACTCACGGCCCAGAAGGTTTGGAAGAAACATGCTACACGTTCGAGTATCAAAACACTCGCTTCGTAATTTTGAATAGCAATCTCAAAATTGATGAACAAGCAAGATGGTTAGACGAAATACTAGCCAAGAACAGCAAGCCCTGGATCGTTTGCTCATTTCATCATCCGATCTTCTCGACCGCAAAAGATCGTGACAATCCGCAACTGAGATCCGCTTGGAAACCGATCCTCGACAAATACCGCGTCGACCTGGTTCTGCAGGGCCACGACCATACTTACGGACGAACTGGCTTAGACACTCCTACCGTCTTGCCTGCAACGGTCAGCAATGTTCCAACTGGCGTGACGCATCGCGACGAATATCATGGCACCGTCTATGTTGTCTCCGTTAGCGGTCCCAAAATGTACAACGTTGATCCCAAACCGTTTATGGTTCGAGTGGCTGAGGACACCCAGCTTTATCAAGTGATCCGTATTGACGGAATGAAGCTTATCTACGAAGCGCGTACCGCGACCGGAAAAGTGTATGACTCATTCGTTCTGGAAAAATCGAAAGACAGTCCTAACCAAATCATCGAAGGTAAAGTGGAAATGCCGGAACTGCGAAGAAGCAAAGCTAAGGACACTGAAGTCAAGCCCGCTGCCGCTCCAACACCCGCTAAGGCCGCAGAGAATAAGCAACCTCAACCTGTTAAATAACCCATCGTATTCTCTTCGATGTAACACTGGGCAAGGGTGTGTCAACTTTTTTATGTGAGCGTTGACGGGGATCCCGTGCGAGATAGATCAAAGCGCCTGCAGTAATGAAATCTTCTCAGAGATTTCAGAAAACTTCCTGATTTTTTGGCTTTTTTATGCAGATGGGATGTTATTCGGTTAAAAGCGACCTTCAACCCTTTTTTGAAAGAATTGCGGTGGGATGCTGAGGACTGATTGTGGTATAATCCGTATGTGGATGTTCGTCGATCAAAGCGATGAACCTTTGCGATTGCTCGGCCCAGTGACTCCCCCTTAAAGAGATTGACAGTGGAGAGTCAGAAGCGAGCCGGCGTCCCTGCCTACACGATCTCGGTAAACTGCCTTACTATCCGAGCCCACACTATGCGCGAATTC
>JBEGUT010000560.1:0-3515 GCA_041178745.1 Planctomycetota bacterium
CTAGCTTCAGAAATTCGGCCGGTTGACAACTGAGCGACTCCATTCTGTCACGAATCTCAGCGTTGTCCTCTAAGAGTTTCACGACCCGATGTGATTCCACTTCGACAAGCTCATGTTTTGGTGGTGTATTAAGCGTCGAGAAGGTGTGAATGGCCCACTTCGCATCAGGCGAGAAGAGATAGCCATGCGTACCGATTTGTTCTTCGGGTGAGATGCGGTCCATCTTTCCAGAGCCATCTAGGGCGACTCGGAAAAAATACTTTTGGGTTCCATCATGTGGCGATGCGTAGAAGTAATACCAGCCGCCTGCTTCGTCAACGATTGATCGTTCGATGATGTCGTAATTTCCAGCAGTCAGCAATGCTAATTCTTTACCCTCGCGGGAATAGCGATAGGCATGTCTCCAGCCATCTTTCTCACTGATAACGATGAATTCACGGCCATCCTTTAACCAAACGAGTCCCGAGTTCTTACCTTGGCTCGATTCCACCCAGGCTTCATTGGATTCAGAAAAGATAGTCTTTATTTCTCCACTGATGCTCAACAACAAAAAGTCCCGTTTATCGCGGAATCGACTGAACCTCTCCACCAATACTTCGTGATCATTTCCAGCCCATTCCACTTGTCCCAGATACATGCCTTCTTCGGGGCAATCGATCGGTAGCCAAGTCAATTGTTCACCATTTTTGTTGACAACGCCGACTCGCAGTTTTTCAATTTTCTCACCCACGCGTGCAAATCGATTTTGTTGCACTTCAGGATAGGAGGGATCGCCCGGGACCAGAACCCATCTCTGTCTTACATCGCTGTAGTCGGCTTCGATAAACAAAGCCTTTGATCCATCAGGGCTCCAGATCGGATCGCGATACTCGACACCGTTTTCAGACGGAGCTGATAAAAGCGTAATCTCGGATTGGTCCTCTGAATTGATCGCTACGAGTTTCTTGCCACGAGTTTCAAGTTTTAACTTGCTGGCGGTTGAATTTCGCCGATTGTTCGAACTAGAAAGTTTTTCATCTTCCGTTGCCGTTCTGCGCCCACCTGATTTCACTTCGTAGAACCAAGTTGTTTGCGTTTTTGCGACTGGATCAGTCTCCTCAATTAAGAAGCCTGAACTATCGTCGAGCCACTGCGGTCGAAAGTTGTTCGCTCGAAAATCACCACGATCGTAAATCGACTTAATTCGAGGCTCGGCGTGGTTTTGCCAAGTCGATTCATTTCCAGATTGCCCGAACGTGTTTCGTACCGTGATGGCGGTGTGTAAAAGCAGAATCAAAAAGATTGAGGCGAATGGTTGAAACTGAAGAAGCGTGTAACGCATGGAGAGAATCCTGGCACTCTTGAATCGTTGGGTGAGGAATTATTTCAAGCAATCTATCGTAGGATGTTTGAATGTGGGAGTATTCTCAACTCAGTTAGCTATTTAGTGGCCAGATTTCATTGGGCTTTCGAAGCGGGTTAGGGTAGGGTGACTTTCATGGCGACACCGATTTAGCAGAGGTTTAGCTGCTTGACGCGAACCACTTGGGGATCGCGTTAGAATGCAAATTCTGATAGGCCTCTAGGCTTTTTGACGCATTCGTTGTCGATTTCTCGTTGAGCTTCCCCAATTTAGCTCCCATGCGCTGCGGAGATAGCATCGCTGCTATTGGTGTCGAGAATAAGCTAGTTGAACTGCGTTTGAAAAATTTTTCACCATGCTGGGCTCAGTTCGGGGGGCTGTTCAAAAAAAAGCCTAAGCCCTCGCTTTCGCAAGAACTTAGGCAGTACGCCCGGCAGGGCTCGAACCTGCAAACCTCGGTTCCGAAGTGTAGCCGGTGCCGACTGCCTTTTTGCTCGTTTTTTCCTGGGAATTTCGACTGTTTTGCCAGTTCGACCTAACAAAAACTGATTCCACACAATAACAGAAAGCATCGTGTTTTTCTAGGGAATTTCGGTAGTCGTTTTTCGTAAAACGGTATATACCGGCATGTTTTCTCAATGTTTTTGCGTCGGCGCTTTCCTGGTTTCCTTGAAAAAAGTGGCATCCAACTGGATCGCCAGAACCGCAGGAATCACACTCGATCGCAGACGTTACAAGGATGCCTTGTGACCGTTTGACCTTCTCGACCTAGATGCCTGACCAACTCGCCTGGATGCATTAGACGCGACGTCGTGGCTTGTTTCGATAGTCGCTTGGCTCTGCTGCAGCCTGAATATCACTGAAGCGAAAACGTGCGATCCAATTGTCGCGACTGCAAAATCGCGAATCACAACGCTTCCATCGAAGTGAAACTCTTGGCAACGCGCCGTCCTTCTTCAGTTGGCTTCACGTTAGACAAGCGGCCTCCGTAGGTCGTTAGCTGCAGCAAACCAAGCTCCGCGAGTTTATTGAGGCTTCGTCGGTATCGTTGGCGTTGGGCTTCATCGACACTTCCGAACCAAGTTGACACCGCATAACGTGGCCCATACTCGATCTGTTCCTCCCATCTTGGACGATCAAACCAACGATACGACGGCGGTTCGGATTGTTCTATGACTTCCATTCGCCGTACCGCTTCGCAAAGAGCCTTCTTTGAATCTGGACACAATTCCATTTCGAATGATCCTTTGTCTGATGACAAACATTCTTGCATACCCCCCCTGTTCGCATTGCGGTGTTCCGCTAGCGAATGGGTTGCAGGAACCTATATGGCGGCGGGACGTTAAAACTCTGCAACAATTCATCTGCTCGCCTAGTTAAAAAGCGTCATTATCTAACAACACGCTTGCTCTTGCGCGCGGAGAAAACGTTGCAGAAGAGCGACCAGCGGGTAAACGGAACTCCAGTTTCAAGTACCTGCCACAAGTACTTTGTAGTTGCCTTGTGAACTCACCACGCATCGCCCAGCAGAATTACCTTCTTTTTACCGACGGTGATTTTACCAAAGTGGCTGGCGTGGCGAAGGTGATAGTGGAGGGGTGAGTCAATCGGTGGTGTGTCGAAGATGACCAGCATGTTTCGCTTGATGTGGCTAGGTTGTCTGACCGTTTTCTTCTTTATCTTGATCATTCCTGGTATTCATGTCAGTTACACTGTCCGCAATGTCAGCCAGCATCAACAATGCTTCCTTTAAGACTTTTCCGAGTACTATATAAATGATCCCAATAATTATTGCGATGTGCATAATAAGCAGCCCCTTTAATGCACTACCTGGTTCATTGGGGAAAAGGAAACTAACGAACGCGTCAAAAATGCGGAATGTTCCGTAGATGTAAATCAAAATCGCGACAAGTTTTGCGAAGAACCGGTACGTCTTGTATGCAGACTGAGAACGTATGCGTTGAAGGTTTTGACTCTTTGGTGTCTTCATTGTGGTGTATCAAACCCCTATGGTTAGATTATTATTGCGACTGAACGTGGACGTTTCTTATGACGACGAACTTGTTTTAAGAGTATGGGCCAAATCCTGTAGGCTGCACCAATGCAGCCCATCACTCAAGCTAGCCGCCCCCAAAATTTACGATACAAGATGCTCACGGTCGGGACAACTTTT
>JBEGUT010000561.1:0-3501 GCA_041178745.1 Planctomycetota bacterium
GATTTTTCTGTTCCGAAAACGAGACAGAAGGGTTGAGTTTTCGTTGATTCAGGATTGGGGCCGTACTGTTCCAGGGGGAAACAGCGAGCACTTTTCGTTGATCGCTTGAAACCACCCTCGCACCGAAATCCGCGAAGGCAGTTTGGCTATGTAGATTCCAAGTTGAAAGTCGAACCAAGCCAAGAACGGCGCAGGGAATGTTGCGATTCACAGGAGAAAGAATCACCTGGAAAAAGCTTTTTTTGTCGTCGCTTGGAGAATCCCGTCGCTGATCTTCTTGTTGATGATACGGCGATCTCTGGTTCGCTTCGATGGTCGTGTTTATTGAAGAGGTACTACGGTCCCACAGTCCCAGCAACCGATCTGAAATTTTTACGGGCATAATGACTCGTCCTGAAGTGTCGACAATAACTGGCTAACCCTTCAGTTGAGAAAAGAGCCGCGACGGCGACTGACCGGATGTTTTCGCGGGCGACTCTTCTTTCGACGAATGGCTTGTTGGGACATCTTCTTCGATAATCAATATGTCGCGGTCATCGGTGGGCTCGTCTTCGTTGGACGATGAACGTTCATTGTATTTAGATGATTCGGCAAGTGTGTTGAGGCGATGAATCGCTGGCATACCGAAGTCTGCGGTGATGGCAGAGTAATTCAGATCACCTATCGAGTTGTGCAGTTCTACTTCCAATTCGCTGGATGGAAAGTGATTTGTTATTTGGTTGGTTCGAGCCGAATTGGATGGTTCTAAGTCGAATGAATCGGCGACTTCAAGCCAATTTGAAAAGATATCGACGACCTGACTTTCAGAGCTTGGTAGATCGATATACTCGGGGTTCGCAATGGCCGGATTGATTTTGTTATTGGATGGTGCGGCGATGATTCCCTGATCCACCAAAATCTCTTCTTCAAAATCATTGCCGAACACATCTCGCCAGGGACGCGTTGCTGACTTGGATGCATTTGGATTGATGATGTTGGAGTTAACGGTTGATTTACCGGTGGCGGAATTGTTTTTTTGTGGGCTTGGCGACTGTGTATTAAGTGACTGTGAAGCGAGTATACTTCGATCTGTCGTGAACGGCGCCGAAAACTCCTCATCCCCATCCTGTCCTGGGATGGTCAGTAGTTCACCAAACTCAACGATAGCAGCGGGCGACTCGGCGCTTGTTGTTTCACGCCGATCGATATAGGGACAAGGAAGCTGCTGCAAATCAGCCCAGGCCTCCTCGATGAGTGAAGCGGAAAGAGGCTTCTGGCCATAGTTACATCCGAGCAATAAGGCATGATCCAAGACCTGGTGCAAGAGACGTGGTATGCCTTCGGTCGCGCGGTAAGCTGCAGTGAGTGCTTCAGTAGTGCAAATAGATTCGGGTTTTCCACCAGCTGCTTTGATTTGGAATCGAATTTCCTGTCCAACCTCCTCACTCGTCCAGGGTGTCAAGTAACACCGAACTGCAAGACGTTGATTCAAAGCTTCGAGCTGTGGGTTTGCGAGCGAGTGTTCTAGACGCATGCCACCCACGAGGATGATTCGGGCGCGGGCATCTCCCGAGATCACGATATTGCTGATCGCGCGAATTTCTTCGAGCAGTTTGATGGGAAGTGTATCGGCTTCATCAACGATCAGTACAAGCGGCGGAACTGGATTCGCAGGATGGGGTTGCAAATGGTCGTACAGTGATAATCGCAATTCTCCTTCACCCATGTCACGATAAGGAAGTTGCAGTTTCGCCAGGATGCTCTGCAATAGGGCTCGACGCGAGCAGAGTTGGGCACCCTGAAGGAAGACGACTTGAAAGTCTCTAGCAATATCGGTGGCAATGTGCAGAGCGAGAGTTGTTTTCCCGAATCCGGTTCCCCCAAGGATAACGGCTGGACCTTCGGCACGTTTGATCACTCGAATGAGTGTATTGCGTATCTGTTCTTCATTCTTGGATGTGAAATAGGTGGAAAGATCAGGTACTGCCGAAAACGGCCGACTGTGGAAACCGTAGAACGACTCGTACATATTGCTTCTAGCCCCTTAGCGTACTTGTGGAAACAGATGAGTCTAGAATCGGCAATCGAATTTGCGACTCTTAAGTGAGCTTGGTTGGTCTCATGCTAGATTTTCCGGATTAGTTAAACCTTATCAGGACATTGAGAAGAACAGATTAGCCAATGCGGCCAAAGGTTGGTTTACGGCCAAACTTCTCCAGAGTGGATCGGTAAGGAATCTTCCAACAATGCAAATTCCCCATAAAAGTAAAGACCATTCGCATCCTGCCATCCACCATTGCAGTCGATTCACTGAACCAACTTTTCGAAACAAGCCGCTGGTCGAGGTAGGTGGTGAGTAAGACGATGTTCCATGAATGGTCAAAAGTGGAATACCTTTCGCTGTTAGGATGCTCTGATACTGGGTAAGGCCTGACATTGAGGTGTTCTTTCGAGGATGTACTAGCCAGCATAGAACGGCACCTGCGAGCGCGCCCAAGAGTAGGCCGCTGACGGGGAGGAGAATAGGAGCGGACTTAACGACTGGATTCCAAGCGGAAGAGGCTTGCAGGCTAATCTGACCCTGCTTTCTCTGCTTTTCCTGTTTCAGTCTTGATTCTACGGAATCAAGTTGCTGGATGAGTTGATCTCGGAGACTTGAAGTTGGCGATTGGACGGAAGCAGTAGTGACTCTTGATTCGTTCTTGCTTGACGAATCAAAGACAACGGCTTGCACGTCAGGGTTGTCAATTTGGAGCGACGTAGTTTCATAGTGCGCAGTCGTTTTGAGTTTCCACTGTAGCCAACGTGCGGTCCGTTCGAGTTCCAGCTGCTGCGGTGTTGCAGCTACTGGATAGGATATTTTGGCGACCCACGCTTCAATCGTTTTTGGTTCGACCGGCTGTTTCCAGTTGCTTCGGATTTCGATGATATTTAGTACAGGTAGCTCATCTTGGCTTGCAGTCGAGATTGCAAAAGACTCGCTTCGCTTTCCTGCCTTTTTCAGGGATAGAAGGCTAACGCTGTCGGGTGCTGTCAAAGCAGAGCTGGAGTCTTCGAATTGCTTCAGTTGATGCAAAAGAGCTTCAAGTCGATTGTTGCTGAGCACGACGATAGATCGGGTTTGATATTGAAGTGCTGGTTGTGGAGCAATGTTGAGAGCCCACAACGCCCCTAAGAGCGCGCACAAGGAGCACATCCAAAAAAAGGATCTCATGTTTTGAGCGGCTGCGGTGCAATTCGAGCGTGTCATAATCTAGCGGCTTTAACGGGGACTTCCCTGTCCATCGACACTCCTGTCATTGTCGTCACGACTTCGACTTGATCCTTAACGATTATTTCGGCGCGAAAGTTGTGCTATACTTTTGTGAGTTGGTTGTATGCGCGTCGTGCTTAACGCTATTGGATTTGAAATGTTTCGTACCAAAGTTTGCGGAATAAAAACAAGCGAAGATTTCAACGCTGCGGTGGATGCGGGGATTGATGCGGTGGGATTGAATTTTGCGACCGAAAGTCCACGTTATA
>JBEGUT010000562.1:0-3495 GCA_041178745.1 Planctomycetota bacterium
GACAGATCGATGAACTGACAATTTTCCAAGGACAACTTCAACCGGAAAACATCAATGAACTTTTCCGCGATCAACCTCTATCCAACATTGTCGACTGGATCAAAAAACCCTTCACCGAACAATCTCCTGAACGACAAGCTTATCTCAAAAAACTCGTCCTTGAACAAATCGATACCGAGTATCCGTCTATCCAAAAGCAGCTAACGGATAAACAACAAGAACTCACCAATATTTCACAGCAGATTCCTAATGTGATGGTCATGAAGGAAATGCAACCACCTCGCGAAACCTTCATCCTCAATCGTGGACAATATGACCAACCCACTGAAAAAGTTTCGCCGAATGTACCCGCCGTAATAAGAACCTTCACCACGATGTCACCAGCCAATCGATTGCAGTTGGCTCAATGGCTCGTCCATCCAACGCATCCGCTAACCGCCCGAGTTGCCGTGAACCGCTTCTGGGAAAATTACTTCGGAACCGGACTCGTTAAGACCACCGAGGACTTCGGCGTCACCGGCGAATTCCCATCCCATCCCGATCTTCTCGATTATCTCGCAACTACTTTTATCGATAGCGGCTGGGATGTTAAAGCTCTTCAGAAACTTATCGTGATGTCTGCCACGTACAAACAAGACTCTAAGATCACACCTGACAGCTTTTCACGCGATCCCGAAAACCGCCTCCTCTCGCGTGGCCCACGCTTTCGCCTTACCGCTGAAACTATTCGAGATAACGCACTAGCCATCAGCGGCCTGCTCAAGACAACCGTAGGAGGCCCAAGCGTCAAACCCTACCAGCCCGCAGGTCTGTGGGAAGATGTCACCGTAGAACGTCGCGGCAAGTATGTCCCAGACCAAGGCGACGGTCTATTCCGTCGCAGCATGTACACGTTTTGGAAACGAACCTGCCCACCTCCCTCCATGGTCACTTTCGATGCCCCCAATCGCGAAGTATGTGTAGCAAGAAGATCTCGTACCAACACGCCTCTCCAGTCGCTCGTGCTGCTGAATGATCCAACCTACATCGAAGCTGCTCGTGCCCTCGCACTGCTTATGATCGCCGCTGGTGGAGACAACGAACAGCGTATCCATGCCGGCTTCCGCCGCTGCGTAGCGCGCGATGCTCACGCCGATGAATTGCCCCTCATCATCGAACTCCTAAAAGAATCGCGAGATCGATTCCAAACCACCCCAGCACTCGCTACGGAACTAAACAAAGTCGGAACGATTCCCGCCACTCCTAACCTCGACCCTGCCGAAGTCGCCGCTTGGACCATCGTCGCCAGCACACTTCTCAACATGGATGAGACCATTTCCAAGAGGTAATCAACCATGAATCAAACTAACATCTCCCATATTTGTGATGACCACATCCGTCTCTCACGACGCCACTTGCTCAAGCAATCCATCCTAAGCTCGCTTGCCTTCGCGGCACTTTCGCGATCGCCTTCGTCGTCCCGCGCGATGGCCGACCAACTCCCCCCACACTTCACTCCAAAAGCAAAACGCGTTATCTACTTGTTCCAGTCCGGCGGCCCCTCCCATCTCGAACTGTTCGATTACAAACCCAAGCTCAAAGAACTGCATGGCACAGAACTCCCAGACAGCATCCGCCAAGGCCAACGCCTGACCGGAATGACCTCAGGTCAAAAGAGCTTTCCTGTCGTCGCGCCAAAATTTAAATTCTCGCAATCAGGCTCCAGCGGCGCATGGTACAGTGAACTCCTTCCCCACACCGCCAAAATCTCCGATGAACTATGCGTGATCCGCTCGATGAACACCGAAGCGATCAACCACGATCCAGCTATCACCTTCATGCAAACCGGATCACAACAACCTGGCCGCCCCTCGCTCGGCTCATGGCTCAGCTACGGACTTGGTAGCGACGCCGAGGACCTTCCCGCCTTCGTCGTTATGATCTCGCATGGCTCAGGCAGCGACGCTAATCAAGGCTTGCTCGATCGACTCTGGGGTAGCGGCTTTCTTCCATCAAGCCATCAAGGTGTTAAGCTCCGAAGCGGCTCAGACCCCGTACTCTATCTCAACGATCCTGCCGGTATCGATCGCCCGCTTCGCCGCGCAATGCTCGACAAGCTTTCTAAACTCAACGAACTACAACAGCAAAAAGAAGGCGACCCAGAAATCGCCACTCGCATCCAGCAATACGAAATGGCTTTTCGTATGCAAGCCTCCGTACCCGAATTGACCGACCTCTCCAAAGAACCTCAATCAACCTTCGATCTCTACGGTCCCGATGCTAAAAAGCCAGGCTCTTACGCCGCCAATTGTTTGATGGCCCGACGCATGGTCGAGCGCGGTGTTCGCTTCGTACAACTTTACCATCGAGGCTGGGATAATCACGGCAACCTTCCTTCGAATATTCCTAAACAGTGCCGCGATATCGATCAACCTCAAGCTGCTCTTATTCAAGACCTCAGGCAACGCGGTCTGCTCGACGATACTCTCGTTATCTGGGGTGGCGAATTTGGTCGCACCGTCTACAGCCAAGGTTCACTGCAAGATGATTACGGTCGAGACCATCATGGCCGATGCTTCACCATGTGGACAGCCGGCGGAGGCTCGAAGCCCGCAACTCTCGTCGGTGAAACCGATGACTATGGCTACAACATCACACGCGATCCTGTTCATATCCACGACTTCCATGCGACTCTGCTTCACCTGCTAGGTTTCGATCACCAGCGACTCACCTACCGATACCAGGGACGTGATTTCCGACTTACCGATGTACATGGCAAGGTGCTTTCAGCGTTAATCGCCTAACGACATCCAAAGTCAATTCCTTAACACTAAAACTCCAGCTAGGAACATCGCACCTTTCTTCGATTTTCATCAGGGACTACCTTTATCAAGGAATAGATAACCAGTCATGCCCAGCCCAACCTTCTCGCCTGGCCCAAGCGATCGTACAGTTCGAAATGCGAATGGAGATATCCTCAAAGTTCCACAACAATGGGTCCTCTTACCTCCAGGCGATGCGGCTCTCACCCGACGTGTTAAACTTGCAGGCGATCACTGGGTCGTACAAGAAAAGAGAGGACGCAAGATTTTTTCCAAAGGAATCTGGGCACCGCCAGCAACTATCGAAGCAATCCGTCGTGAACTCGAATCGCAACGCAGCACAGAGAGTTTCACCAAACGAAAAGAAGCTGATGCTCGTCGTCGCGAAAAAGTGCAAACTGAGTATGTCGAAGATTTCACCCAAGCCGTTGTACGTTTCCTCTCCTTCCATCCACGACACGAGAAAATCGCCTCACATCTAGCTACCGCTGTCTCGAATCATGCAACTCCAGTGGGCAGTGGTACCGTTGCTCGGACAAAACGCATCCCCGTTGAACAACGCGCCGAGGCTGCTGTCATCGCTTGGATGCGACACCAAACTACAGCTTACGATTCGATGAAAATTCCGCGAGTCAAAGGAAAACGCCGCGAAATACGCCGCATGCTCGCCCAACGCTCTAAAGAACTGCTCGAA
>JBEGUT010000563.1:0-3482 GCA_041178745.1 Planctomycetota bacterium
GATCGCCACGAGGGAAGGAATCGACAACAGCTACGTGAGCCGAATGGTCAACCTGACCACGCTGGCGCCCGACATCGTGGCGGCCATCCTGGACGACGCACTGCCGAACCACATCACGTTGTTCGATCTGGCGGTTGATCCGCCGGCGCTGTGGGATGGCCAGCGGGCGCTGCTCTGTTTGTGAACTGAGGTTTCCGGATTGAAGTGACTGACAGAATCCGACCCTGAGTGGTGAATCGCCCCGGGTTCCGTGGAGGCTGCCGGTTTTCGTAGTTTACGTATACGTGTATAAAGGACTGGCGTTCGAAAGCAACTGGTTGGTCTGATTGCGTTTCTAGGGGGAATAACATGACCAGTATATTACGCACCGTCGAGAATATCTCGCAGGTTTTGCGAGCTATATTGTTTTGGGCATCATCTTTAATCACCGAAGGTAGTTGGAGTAGCAATGAGCCAAGATTCCATCTCGAATAAACACAAGCATCTTGATTTCATTCAGTCCGCAGTTAATAGGATGGCAGGCAACCTATTCCTACTCAAAGGTTGGAGCATAACTTTGATTGCCGCGCTCTTTGCGCTGGCGGCAAAAGATGCGAACAAATCATATTTTGTAATCGCATACTTTCCGTTGTTTATTTTTTGGTCATTGGACGGATATTTTCTGAGTCAAGAGCGGAAGTTCAGAGCGTTATACGATCACGTTCGGACTCTCGACGAATCCCAGATCGATTTTTCTATGGACACAAAGCCATTCAGCAACGACATGCGTAACACGTGGGCTGGATCCGCGTCGTCGAATACACTTGTTACTTACTATGGCGGGCTAGCCGTTGTCATGCTTGTGCTCATGTACGTGATTCTTTAATCGTCAAAGGAGAGACAAGGTGGCACGGAAATGTTTCTATAGTTTTCACTATCAGCCAGACAGCTGGCGCACCTCGACAGTGCGTCAAATAGGGTCTATTGAAGGCAACCAACCCGCCAAAGACAATGATTGGGAGTCAATTGCTAGCGGAGCCAACCAAGATGAAAAAATCAAACGATGGGTCGCAGAGCAAATGAAAGGTCGTACTTGCACAGTCGTTCTTGTCGGCACCTCTACCGCCAATCGTAAGTGGATTAACTACGAGATCATCAAGTCCTGGGATGAAGGACTTGGTGTTGTTGGAATTCGAATTCACGGATTGAAGGATCGAAATGGGAACACCTCTCCGATCGGAGAAAACCCTTTCGATTACATTACTCACGGGCCGAGTAAGAAGCCGCTTTCTTCGTTGGTGCATTGCTACAACCCAGCGGGCACTACCAGCCAGGATCGATATGCCTGGATCGCTCAGCATTTGGAAAATGCGGTGGAAGAAGCAATACGAATCCGCAATTCGAGCTCGTGACGAAGTGACTCTCAATAATTCCGTCGAGCAGGACGGCCACAAGCTGAGCTTGTGGTTCCCTCAGCTTGCGGCTCCGGCCGCCCCTCACATCAAACGTTAACCCTCTTATGCCACTCGCAGCAGAACTTGACGAACTTGCAACTTGGGTGAAGCGTCTTCCATCTATTGGGATGCAGACACTTGGTGGGGCCGGCGCGTCCATGTACATCCTCGACTTTGTCATGATTGGGGCAGTTAAACGATCTTTAAGTTTGGCGAGTGGCATGCTGAGCATGGTGCAAGCTCAGAATATGGCTTGCGCGCGTGCAATCCTTCGAATGCAACTCGATACCGTCAGTCGCCTGCTTGCGTACACCTACGTTAAAGATCCTGAGGCGATGGCAAAAGCCCTGATTGGCGGTACACCGATCAAGAAATTCAAGAGTCGCGATGGCAAGGCTTTGGTGGACGGATATTTGGTTGATCAAATGTCGAAAGCCCATCCGTGGGCCCGCAAAGTCTATGACTTCACCTCCGGTTACGTTCATTTCTCTGAAAGGCAGTTCTTTGATTCCATTCACTCGGTCAGCAGCGATCAAGAGCGCACCCTACAGTTGCAGGTCAGTCACATCGACGAAAAGTTTCCCGAGTTCAGTTGGGAGGAATCTGTTGCCTGCTTCAACGAACTACTAGAAATTATTGAGAGCCTGCTTGAGAGTTATTCGTCCCAAAAAAAGGCCAAGCGATCCATCAGCGCGGGCGCCGCGCGATGAACTGCACCTATGCTGAAAATAAACCGATCGATTCGGCCATTTGTAGTTTGTTGATTTTCTTTGTCCCGAGCGAAGTGCCTTCTGGACTTCGGCCCGTTTCCGGGGGCGAGCGTTGCAGAGAGAAATGGCTGGAATTAGAGAGAGCTATGCACGGGAAGCGACTAGGTGGCTAGTTTATGAGCAGGCGGCCATTCTGCGTGAAGGCAGACGGAGTGCTCGTCGGCGAGATCAGACCCGTGAGATTAGAAATAACTCAAAGGAAGCGTCCCTAACACTTGTAACTCTCAATTTTGAGGGCAGGGTATGTCAAGAGCGTTGCCCTGCTCTTTTAATGATTTCTGGAAGCATTTTTCGCAGTCGTTTGTATGAGTTCGGAAGGTTGGAAGGTGCCAACAAGTTGATGACGGGATGCAGAGTTTCCAATTTCTTGAGGGCCTTTTTCCTATCAACAAGTAGAGTATTCGTATTCCTTGCTGTTGCAGGAACATTCAACTGATCGAAAAGAAGGTCGCGCGCGATGGTTGAATTAACCAAATCAATTTCGAGAGACCACATGAAACAGAAAATATTCGATTTTTCCAGTATGTTCATTGCACGGGAATGGTTCGAATGAAACAAACGAAGCAAATTTCCGCGATCTACCGCATTTGGAACCATGTATTCCAAGAGTGTGTCGGTCTTAAAAGTTTTCTTATACCTAGGAAAGCCTCGGGCATCCCGACTACCAGCCTGCCCCCTTGAAGCATCAGCATCGAGCATGTCGTTCAAATAGGGCATAAAATAGTCCTTGTCCACGATTGTGGCGAACTCTAGATTCAACGCTTTAAGTAAATGATAAGCGTAGGGTAGCGACGTAACGCCATCCAACGGAATGATAGACACGCCGTGGGTGGCTTTGTCGATAGCTGCCGTGTAATTAACGCCGTTGTCAACATTATCCATTCTCCGAATCGGGGCGGGTTCCTTCGCCTACCGATGCTAAAAATCAACCGCTTGATTCGTCCGCGCGTAACCTACTGATTTGTATAGCCATGAAATGAGGCCTTTGCGGACTTCGGCCACTTCGGGGGAGCGAGTTCGGAGCGAGGAATTGCCCGGAGAGAGTGAAAAAGGGCACTTTTCCGCGCCAGATCTGTGGGGGCGAAGTCCGCAGGAATCCGCACGAACCCGCGTAGGTACGCGGGGGTTCAAAAAAAATGTCCAACTGCATACACAGTTGGACATCGTTATTGGTGGAGGTGGCGGGAATTGAACCCGCGTCCGCAAATCCTCCGCCTTCGGCTCTACATGCTTATCCGTGTCATTGTTTTTAGCCGAGCACTTCCCGACAGGAAGGGAA
>JBEGUT010000564.1:0-3478 GCA_041178745.1 Planctomycetota bacterium
ATTAAAGACCACATCGAGAATAATTTCGATACCATTACGATGCAGTTCCTTGATCGTCGATTTGAGTTCTTCAGATTGCAGTTGGGCGTAGTGCGACGCAGCATAGGAAGCTTTGGGTGCCTGAAAGGCAATCGTGTTATATCCCCAGTAATTCCATAATCGCTCGCCGGTCAGCGGATTCATGCGTGGATTGTCTTTCTCATCGAACTCAAAGATGGGCATCAGCTCGATGCAATTGACACCTAACTCCTTGAGATAAGGAATCTTCTCGCGAATAGCCGCGAAGGTTCCCGGATAGCGGACATTGGCAGAGTCGCTGCGCGTAAAACCACGCACATGGATTTCGTAGATAATGAGATCCTCGGTAGGCGTCTCCAATTGCCTATCTCCTTGCCAGTCGTAATCCTCTGGCAAGATTCGAGTTCTAAAAGGATAGGTTGAATTCTCGTACATTCGGGGTTGTCCCCACCCGTCGAATCCAGCAATACAGCGAGCATGGGGATCTAGCAGGACATGCGACTCGTCAAAGAGATGACCCTCGTGCGGCGAATAGGGTCCAAAGACACGATAGCCATACTCGTATTCTTCGGGATCGATATCGTAGACGATCATCGCGAACACATGGCCGACTCGAAATTCCGTTGGAAAGGGAATTTCTATGACCGGGTCGCTTTGCCCATAACGAAAGAGCACTAAATGGATTCGCTCGGCATGTTTCGAGTAAACCGAGAAGTTAATTCCTCGAGTAACCGGCGATGCTCCAAAAGGATACGGAATGCCAGGTCGAATACCGTATCCATTCTGAAATTGCGTGGGAAATACATCGATACGTGGAGCAGGTACATGGACATACTTCGAAGCGGTCAAGGTCTCATCCGATTCGTAAAACAGATCGGTGAAACCGGCTGCGTCGGCACAATTGCTAAACGACTCGTTGAGTCCATGTAATTCGATCGAGCAGCCCTGCGAACGAACCCAACGGAACATCAACAGCAAACGGCGCAAGGTCATGCCCGAACAAGTATGCCATTGCGATAGATCCACGATGAGTTTTCGATTCGGTTGAACCAACTCGATCATCTTTAATCGAGTGGCATCGTCGATAGGGCCCGTGAGATCGCCCACGAACTGGATCCGAATCGTCGAGCCATCTTGAGAGGTTTCGATTTTCATAACAGTGATGTCGGATTCCGAGAGAGTGCGTGTGGGGCAATTAGCGCTGCGAGCTTAAGTTCATGATAGTCTGCAGAGCGTAAAAATGCCCGTAATGAACCAGTGTTTGTGCCCGATACCGGTGCACGAGCAGCAATAGGTTCACGAGCGCCTCGCTCGTCCGTAGTGCAGAAGCGCCTGCCATCATAGCAGCGTGCAAAAAACACCTCCACTTTGAACTCAACTCTCAGCGGGCGGGGCGCCCGCGCACCTTTGCGCCATGAACCGGTGCACGAGCGCCTCGCTCGTCCGTAGTGCAAAAAGACCAAAACATTAATCACCTAGTGCCAAAAAACGCTTATTGGATCGACGAGCGGCCTATTTGGCATCACAATATTGTTAATCTAACCCGCCAACGACCACCCACCGACGAGTCGAACAAAAAGTAACAGGCAAGAACCAAGAACCGCGCAGACTCGTTCGAACAATAGAAAACAACTTACTTATCCACCTGAGGCGATCATGAAAAACATTGCTATTTCTATCATCGGCATATTGTGGCTCAGTCTCTCCTTCGTCGCCTTGGTGCACGCTAAGCCGCCGCGTGTCGAAGAGAGCGATACGGAGATCGTTATCGAAACAGATATGCTCTCTGCCAAAATCGCCAAACGCGGATACGTCAGTGGCATTAAGGCACAATCTTTTATCGATAAAAAAAGTAGCGCGCACGATCTTGGTTTCGGTTTAGATATCGCCGACTGGATCATGGAGCCTGGAAGTGATGAAGCTTATCGCGATCAGTTACCTGATGAGATGGTGTATCGATTTGGGAATGAGTATCACGGTAGTAAAGCAAAACGAAGTATCGAAGGACCGCAGATCTGTACGCAAGCGAAAGAGTTACAGCCTGAAATCATTCAAGGGGAAGGCTTCGTAGCGATCAAACAATCCTATCGTTATCACACGGCAGCCCCTGGTAAAAAAACAGGTTCGCTATGGACACAATTGATGGTCTTTCCGCAAGGGAAGCGTTACTACTTATCGATGCAAAAGATTGACGCAGTCAATTCGAGTGACGCCATGTTTCTGCGAGTCGATATGCCGGGCCATATCAAGCATCAACAAGGAGATAGCTTTAAGGAAGTCTTTCTTAGTTACCAAGGACGAATACCAGCGACCGAATTTTTGACCAACTTCGCACCTGATCAAAAATTCAATTACACGCGCTCGGATGACAAGATACCGTCGCGTATTATTCGAGCTTATCGTATCAGCGAGAAAGGTGGTGCGCAGCAAGATGTTTGGTTAGCAGGAATGACGCTCGATCCTAGTATCGTCTCCGAGGCATGGTGTCATCAGCGTGGGTACATTTGTATGATTGAAGAGTTTGGTGGCAGACCCATCAAAGCGGGCGAAAGTTTTTCAGCCGCCTTCGTCGTAGGCTATTTTGATTCGATCGAAGAGATGGAAAAGGTTTACGATACCTATCGAGGCAACAATCGATTAGAAGTCGATGCGGCTGGCTGGCGCTTAAAACCTTAGTGGAGTAACCCATGAAAATATTCTCGATCATTTTCATTGCCTGGCTAGCGCCGGTCGTGATCGCTCAAAATATCAATCCTGCGGAGTCACAAGCCACGTCGTCCATCGAGCATGCTAAGGTTCGCCACTACACCGACGACCAAGGTCAGATTCGGCCTATTAGCAGCGTCAAGGATTGGGAAAGTCGTCGCCGCGATGTGCTCCATCAACTGCAACGAGTCATGGGGAAATTGCCTGATCGTAGCCAATTAGGAAAAGTTGAGTATGAGATCATCGATGAAGTGCAGCTTGACAGTGGCGTCAAGCGTGTGACGCTTCGTTTTCAAAGTGAAAAAGAGGATGCTGTTCCTGCCTTCTTGCTATTGCCCAAGCGATCCGCTGCAAAAAAGGCTCCGGCAATTCTCGCGTTACATCAGACGATTCCGATTGGCAAACAGGAGCCAGCCGGTATGGGTGGAAGTGCCAATCTCCATTACGGGCAAGAGTTGGCCGAGAGAGGTTATGTTGTCCTGATTCCTGATTATCCATCCTTCGGAGACTACGCTTATGATTTCGCGCAGCATAAGCAATGGTCCAGTGGCAGTTTGAAGGCAATTTGGAACAACATGCGAGCAGTTGATTTGCTGCAGCAGCTCGAGGAAGTCGATCCGCAGCGTTTAGGTGTGATTGGACATTCGCTGGGGGGGCATAATTCGATCTTTACCGCTGTCTTTGATCAACGTCTGAAAGTCGTCGTCACTAGCTGCGGCTTTACACGTTTTCATAAATATTATGGCGGCAATTT
>JBEGUT010000565.1:0-3475 GCA_041178745.1 Planctomycetota bacterium
AATCCTTTTGTGGATGTTATTGCGAAATTAGCATCGGAATATGTTGGCGTCGGGTGGCGCGGGGGCTTAATTAATCTTGATGACGAATGGCGATCAGTCGTTGATAAAGGCGCTGGAGAAGTCGATGTTCTCTTTGGGTATTTCATGGTGTTGGACCGTGAATTCGCGCTAGCTGTTGGCGCAAATCCAAGCGCCAAGTATTACCGCAACGCTGATTTAGAACTCTCGCTTGCCTTACGAGAGGCGGGCGGTAGATTGATTCAGATTGAATTACCGCTCATACAAGAGCGTCACCATGGGTACTACGATGTAGATGCGGCTTATCGCGAAAAGAATTCCAAAGAAAACTATCAGCGGCTACTTAAACGTTTTCGAGGCAATCTAGGGATTCTCGCACCGCGCCGGTAATCTAATGTTATGAGATTCGCCGATTTGACCACCTTTCGAGTCGGTGGCGAAATTGCCAATGTTGTAAGTGGCGATTCAGAAGAGTTAATTCTTAAAACTTTGGTCACCGATCCCGATGCATATGTAGTCGGTGGTGGATCTAACATCCTGGCAAGCGATATTCCCTTCAACGGGACAGTGCTAGTGGTCAATACAAAAGGTAGTGCACTTGATTATGACGCGTGCTCAGGCGGCATGATCACTGTTGCGGCAGGAGTGCTCTGGGATGAGTTTGTCGCGCAAACTGTTGCAGCAGGCTTCTCTGGACTTGAAACTCTTAGTGGAATTCCGGGCAAGGTGGGTGCAGCTCCAATACAAAATATTGGCGCGTATGGTCAAGAATTTTCCGCGGTCGTTGCGCGCGTGCGCACCTGGGATAGGAAGAACAAAGAGCAGCGAACATTCACAGCAAACCAATGCGGCTTTGGATATAGAAATTCGATATTTAAAGAGGATCGGAATCGCTATGTGATTCTTGAGGTAACTGTGCAATTAAAGAAAGGTGAACTTTCTATTCCCATTACTTACCCTGAATTGGCGCGGGAGTTAGGAATTTCTTCTGGAGAACGTGCAGCAGTAACTAAGGTGCGCGAAGCCACGCTCGCCATTCGAAATCGAAAAGGTATGGTGTTATCAACAACCGATCGAGATTCATGGTCGGCAGGTTCATTCTTTATCAATCCCTCGGTCGCACCTGAAGTTGCCGCTGCCTTACCTAGCGATGCACCAAGATGGCCAAACTCAGATGGCTCAATAAAGTTATCTGCAGCATGGCTCCTAGAGAATTCAGGCATCTCCAAGGGGGAGAGGTTTGGGGGAGCCGGAATTTCAACGAAGCATGTATTGGCAATCACTAATGTTGATTCTGCGACGAGTAGCGACGTTGTTGAGCTGGCGCTAAGGTGTCAAAATGCAGTACATAAACGTTTTGGAATAACGCTAGTTCCAGAAGTTCAGCTAATTGGGCTTGCGCTTTAACTAGCCGTTAATAAGCTTTTGAATTCTCGAAATTCCTTCGACAATGTCATCATCACTTAAAGCGTAGGAAAATCTCAGATAACCCGAAGGTCCAAAAGCTTCTCCTGGAACGGCCGCCACTTCGACTTCATCAAGGATTAACGTCGCAAGCTCCGCGCTAGTCATTGGTTTTTTTCCTCGGATCTCGCGACCAAGAACCTTATGTACTGCGGGATAAACATAGAAGGCGCCTTGTGGCATGGGACATTCGAAACCATCAATATCGTTTAACATTTTAACGATAAGTTTTCGTCGGCGATCGAAGGCAACCTTCATTTCATCGACTGCAGTCAAGTCTCCAGTGAGCGCGGCAATTGCTGCACGTTGAGCAACATTTGAAACATTGCTTGTTAAATGAGATTGGAGATTGGTCGCTGCTTTGATGACATCTTTAGGCCCAATCATCCAACCTACGCGCCAACCAGTCATCGCATATGTTTTTGCGACTCCATTCAAGATGATTGTTTGATCGGCGAGCTCAGGAAGTAGTACAGGGAGTGAGGGCGCTTCGACTCCGTCGTAGCGGAGGTGTTCATAAATTTCATCAGTGATAATCCAAATACCATGTTTATGGGCCCACTGTCCGATTGCTCGAACTTGTTCGACTGTGTAAACCGAACCAGTCGGATTACTTGGTGAACAGAAAATCATCGCCTTCGTCTTTGAAGTTCGTGCGGCTTCGAGTTGTTCAACAGTGACGCAGTAGTTGCTCTTCTCATCTGCAAAAACTTCAACTGGTGTTCCACCAGCAAGCCGAATGCACTCAGGATAAGTAGTCCAGTACGGTGCAGGAAGAATTACTTCATCGCCGTTATCAACAATCGTTGCAATAGATTGGTAGACCGCTTGTTTTCCACCATTGGTTACCAAAACATTGTCGACAGAAATTTCAAATTGTGAATCGCGCAGAGTTTTGGCAACGATTGCTTTTCGTAACTCAGGAAGTCCGGGCGTTGGTGTGTAGCGATGATTGGCAACTACTCGTACTGCTTTCTCAGCCGCATCAAGTATGTAATCAGGAGTTGGAAAGTCAGGCTCTCCAGCGCCGAAGCCAATAACTGGGCGACCGGCAGCTTTGAGCGCTTTGGCTTTGCCATCGACAGCTAGGGTTGCGGACTCGGCGATCGCGGCTATTCGCTTGGAAATACGGGGCTTGGCAGGCTGTGACATGGCGGTAATCCTGCCATGCTTCCCGCTATTGGCCGGACCTTTAGAGCCAATTAGACCCTCACCCATATTGACCCGTAAACTCCTCGGCCTAGCTCCTCTCGTGGCCAGCCCTTCTTCTTGAAGAAGTGAGGGTCGCGAAGCGCTGGAGGGCAGTAGTTCAACTGGTAGAGCACCGGTCTCCAAAACCGGGGGTTGGGGGTTCAAATCCCTTCTGCCCTGCTAGATGGCAAGAGAAAAAGTTTGGAAGCAAAAAGATTTAATGAACTGTAGGAAAGGAGTGAGATGAGCGAGATAGAGAGTCGAGAAATCGAATCGAGCGAAGAGCGCGGAAATATTTTTCAGCGTGCGGGTCGCTTCTATCGACAGGTTGTCGCCGAGCTACGCAAAGTCGTTTGGCCTTCGCGGAAGCAACTCACTACCTACACGGCAGTGGTTCTCGTTTTCGTTTCCTTCATTATCGCGGTTGTCTCCCTTTTTGACTTGGTGCTAACCAAGGTGACCTTCTGGGTTTTTGGGTAAGGGAGGGATAACGCGCAATGAGTGACGATACTTTTGAGGCTGCTTTAGAAGCCGCAGCACATCAATCAACTGTTGAGCCAGAAATCCCAGCCGAAGAACTTCTTATTGATGGGCCAGATTCTGAGAAAGCCGAACAAAAATTAGAAGAGCAAGAAGAGAATGATCCACTTGCAGAGTTTCGCCGCGCCCTTCGCTCGGCACCCGGAGATTGGTATGTCATCCACTCATACGCTGGATATGAGAATCGCGTAAAAGGAAATCTTGAGAACCGTATCCATACATTAAATATGGAAGATTTCATTTATCAGATCGAAGTTCCACA
>JBEGUT010000566.1:0-3454 GCA_041178745.1 Planctomycetota bacterium
TCGGCGGATAGTGGATAATTTATCTCTCCATACCTGATCCGTTGTGTGGTTCAAGGATAAAAATAGCGTATGATCTTGGGGAAGCGTGTACGGTAATTCTACAAACTTACCGACAAGAAAAGGCCATAGCGACCCTACGCCACCGGGCATCGCTTGGTACGGATCGATATCGAAGCAAGAGGCATCATAATCGATGTTCAAAACTTGCATCCAATGCAAATTGCGATGAACCATCGGTGCCCGGAAACCAACGGCACCATATTCTTCAATTGCCCTTTGAATCGCGGGAACGCGCGAGTCGAAGATTTCTTTGGACATAAATAGTCGGCCGTCATGGTTATAACCATGAATGCCGATTTCATGACCTTGTTGCTTCAGTTCGCGAATGATGCCCTGATCAATTTTGTATTTGTAGGGAACAATATTCCAACTCGACCGTAGCCCGAGAGTGGTTTCTAGGGCAGCAATCTTCGGAGCAAGACGCATTCCTTCGATCGTTTCCACATCATGGGTAAGAACCAGTGAGTATTCAGCTTGATCGGGCCAGATTGATTTTGGTTGGTACTGTTCAAACAACTGGAGCATTTCCGGCGATTCATACCATGAGGTCGGACCTTCCATGTTGCGATTGCGAATGCGCTGCAAGAGTCGACGAATCGCCGATGGAGTGTAAGGACGCAGTTTATAGAAGCACTGGTGCGCTTTGGACAATTGGGCGTTATCGATGTCGTTTTGGACGCTCGCACAAAGTTTGTCCAGCGGAACGCGGTTATCGATAAACTGAATGGGTAGCATCGATGCCGTCTTGGAAGATAAACTGCTCGACAGTTTATTGGCGATTACTGTTGGTGGACGGTCGGATAGGTTGTCCGATTGATGGGGGACAAAGCCGAAAAGTTCATCGTAGAGTCTGATCAGGGTTGTCTTTTGGTGATTCCAAGAAAAGAAGTCTTCAATACGTTTTCTACCAATTTTTCCCATTTTCGCGCGAAGCTCTGGATCATCGGCAAGTTGCTCAATGAGTTGTGCAAATTCAGAAATGCTGTTGCCCGATGCATACAGTGCAGACTCGCCGGCGGTATAACGATTTTCTGTTGTATCAAATGCCACTGTAGGCCGCTCGATCGCCATGTATTCCATGGTTTTGATTGTCGTGCAACTATCGTTGTAAGGATTGCTGATGTCCGGCGTGACACAGATATCGAAGGTTGAAATGTGAGCTGGAGCGGAGATGAAAGGAACGGGGCCGGTGAATACCATTTGTCGATCAAGTTCGAGAGATTTAGCCAGCTTTTCGAGGTTCTCAAGATTAGGTCCTCCGCCGACGATCACACCTTGGATATCGTTGCGACGCTTGCAGATCTCCGCTAATGCGTAGACAAAATTCTCAACAGTGTCCTGGACGCCAATGGAGCCGATGAAGCCGACAAGAACGGTATTAGGAGATTTCAAGCCAGGCACAGTTGCCACGTCAGGTGAAAACTGTTCGTTCGGTCCATTTCGAACAACATAACAGTTGCGAGGTATTGCTCCACCCCGTTGGATCTGGATGAGTTGTTGGGTGCGGTTGGTCGCAATAAGGGAGTCGGCGGTTCGACAAGCTAGTCGTTCGAAGAAGAGAAGTCCTTTTCCGAGGAATGAAGATAGAGGCTTGTTACGTTTTGCAGCTAGTAGTTCGGGAGATAAGTCATGAAGATCTACGACGCATCGTTTTCCGAATAATTTGAAAAACAATGCGACTAGGATATTCATGTCGGGTGGACAATGGATATGGATTGCATCGAAACCGTGGCGGATCAAAACCCAAATCGCAAGCGATAACGCCATCGTCATCGAGTAGCCGTACTCAATGATGTAACCGATGACGGTTGATAACTCTAAAGGCCTCGGATAGCGATAGACGCGGACACCGCGAATCATCTCGCAGAAAGAATGTCGCTTATCTTTTGGACTAATCACGATCACCCTGTAACCTGCTTCCTGCAGAGCGGTCGCTTCCAAATTGACACGAGTATCCTCGGGAAAACTTTCATTTTCCAGGATCATCAGGATCGACTTGTTACGAGTAGCTTTTTTCATGATGGATCTTAGTGTCAAAGCTGAGCAAGTCAGGGGGGATTTCAGTTTTAGTTCCTAGAAGACTTCGGAGAAACAATGCTGCGAAACGCGGAGTAGGCAGCGTCAGCGACGCGGAACTTCCATTGCGAAAATAATTTTCGATAGCGTCCGTGATTGGTAAGTGTTCCCCCGAAATGCGATTTGAAACGACCTGGGCCGTAACGCTGGCCACACCAGCCAGCGCCGCAGAAGTCGAGTGTCGCGTCACCCTTACTAGCTCCTTCCCGAATCGCCTCCCACAAGATGCATGACATCCCATAAACTCCGGGAATGCGTTGGGTACCTGCGTACCAATAGTAGAGGCGACCTCGATCGACTAGAAAGCAGCTTGTAGCGATCAATTTGTCTTTTTGTTTAGCGATATAAAGTCGAAATTGGTCTTGTTGCAAACGACTGAACACAGCGTGAAATAAACTTTTGTCGACCAGTGGCACGCGGGCATGGGCGTAACTTTGCAATAACAATTGGTAAAAATCGTCTATCGATGTTTTGCCACATATAGGTTCGACAGTCACCCCGCGTTTCTGCGAGGTGCGGATATTTCCACGGCAAGTGCGTGACAGCTTCTTCCACAGTTCTTCTTCCGTGCTCGTTAGAGCTAGTTCGTAATTAAGGTATCCTAATTTCTGATAACCTGATTTCTGTAATGGATCATTCGTTGACGTCGTATCAAAGATAGGTCTTATTTCCGAAAACAAGGTGGTGCTACCCAATTCCTGATCATGGAACTCCATCAGTTGAGCAATTGCGGAATGTCCGAGTTCCGAATCCTCGTAAAGCGGTTCCGCGAATTGAATGGATCGCGAAGTAAAGCGTTTCGCCCAATCACCCACAAGGGTAACGATTGTAGAAACAATCAAAGCATAAACCTTTCCATCAGCGCTGCAGGCAGCATATGCAAATGGACGGTAGTTGTGGGTAGCTCTGTAGGATTCGATCATCGCTTGAGAGTGAAAGATCGTTCCCTTAGGATGCTGAGCGACATAGCTATCCCAATCAGCGACTTCGTTGTACGGTATTATATCGAATTGGTTCAGCATGGCAGTTCCCCTGCTGGGATCGAACCATTTCGAGGTGAAGGTGCGGGAGAGGAGGAATCGATGAATCTCTGAAACCACATTTCTAAACTGATGAGCCCCCAAAGTTGAGTCGAATGGTCGGCATAGCCTCGAAGATGCTGGGCCACTAATTGTTCTACATATTTCGCATTCAAAAGGCCGCGAGACTCTATAACCTTTTGGCACAGCATTTCCTGCATCAAGGGACTTGCCTCGGCGCGTAGCCAACGATCGATGGGAATTGGGAATCCCTGTTTAGGTCGGTTGATAATTTGGGC
>JBEGUT010000567.1:0-3447 GCA_041178745.1 Planctomycetota bacterium
TCTCAGAAAAACTTCTCTCATTGACGGTTGGCGGTTCTTTTTTAACAATCGAAGGATGCTTTCGGAGATGAGCCTGCGAATTTCGCGGTAGAATTAGCGTAGGATATCGATCCGGAGTTACTTTTTTCAGCAGAGCAGAGCGTCATGAACATATTGCAATCGCAGGATCCTGCCATTTGGGCCGCTATCGAGGCGGAGATGCAAAGACAGCAAGATGGCTTGGAAATGATCGCTAGCGAAAACTATACCAGCCCAGCCATTATGCAGGCGGCTGGTTCCGTTTTGACCAACAAATACGCCGAGGGCTACCCTGGAAAAAGATACTATGGCGGCTGCGAGCATGTCGATGTGGTGGAGACCATCGCCATCGATCGCGCCAAAGAACTTTTCGGAGCGGAAGCTGCCAATGTGCAACCTCACAGTGGCTCACAGGCCAATACGGCAGTTTACTTGTCGTGCTTGGAACCGGGCGATGTAGTGCTCGGCTTAGACCTAGCCCACGGTGGTCACCTAACCCACGGTATGAAGCTGAACATTTCTGGCAAACTCTATCGCTTCCATAGCTACGGGCTCACTCAGGATACGCATCGCATCGATTTCGATCAGGTCTCGCGACTCGCGTCGGAACACAAACCGAAGTTGATCGTGGCTGGCGCGAGCGCCTATCCGCGTGAAATCGATCATGAGAAATTTGCAGATATCGCGCGACAATGCGGTGCGAAATTAATGGTCGATATGGCGCACTATGCGGGACTTGTTGCTGCTGGCGTTCACCACAACCCTGTGAGCTGTGCAGATTACGTTACGACCACAACCCACAAGACACTGCGAGGCCCGCGCAGCGGTTTGATTCTGTGCCGCGAGCAATACCTCAAGGATATCAACCGCAGCGTCTTCCCGGGAATTCAGGGTGGACCATTGATGCACATTATCGCAGGCAAAGCAATTTGTTTCGGCGAAGCGCTCAGCGATGACTTCAAGGCTTATGGTCAACACGTTGTTAACAACGCTCGAACACTGGCGGAAACACTGGTCCGTGGTGGCTTGCGTTTGATTAGCGGAGGAACCGATAATCACCTGATGTTAGTCGACGTTACCAGTCTCGGTATCGGCGGTAAGCTGGCCGAAAGTGTGCTGGATCACTGCGGAATAACGGTCAACATGAACATGATCCCGTTTGATACTCGCAAGCCGATGGACCCCAGTGGCGTGCGCATCGGTACGGCTGCCCTCACCACACGTGGCATGGGAACAGGTGAAATGCAAACCATTGGGAACTGGATAATCGATGCACTCAAGCATACCGACGATTCGTCTCTACACGGTAGAATTCGCGAAGATGTTCGTGCTTTGTGCAGTCATTTTCCAGTGCCAGCGGCCGCTCTGAGTGCTGTTTAAACTGCGAGAAAACTGCCTAACAAGATTGGCGGCTGAATGACCTTTGTGCCTCGAACGTGAGATTTCCCGTGTATAAAATCCTGATCGCCGACGACAACGCTGCCAACCGTGAATTGCTCGAAGCCTACCTCACCAGCTTCGAATGTGAGATAGAAATCGCGGTCGATGGTCAAGACACGCTCACCAAAGTCGATACGTTCAAACCCGACTTGATCTTGCTCGATGTTATGATGCCCAAACGAAGTGGTTTCGAAGTTTGTCGTGAAATTAAGTCGGATCCAGCCAAACGCAAAATTATGATCTTGATGGTCACTGCGCTCAATGAACTTGGAGACATCGAGCGAGCGGTTGCTGCTGGAACAGACGACTTTCTTTCGAAACCGGTCAACCGTGTTGAACTGACCAAACGTGTTGAAAACATGCTGCGTCTGAAAGACACCGGTGATGAACTTGAGCGACTCCGTAATTACATCCGCGAAATGGAAGAGCAATCTCCTCGGAAAAAATAACATCGCTTCGCCAAGGACGATGATCTATCTCAAGATCGATTGCGAGAACTCTACAGACTCGATCTTCAAAACCCCATCTTCATGACCTCGGAAGGATAGAGGCTACCATGTCGACTAAGCGGTGAATCTTGCCAAAGCGAATGGCGATTTAAGATGCGGGGACTACGATTCTTTATCGCTCGATACGAAGCGGCAAGAAAAAGTTCACCCGTGCCGTCCAATAAGAAGTCATCGAGAGTCTGAAAAAATAACACCAAGCTTAAATCATGGGCCAGTTATAGGCTCTGCGAAGCGTATCGCGAATCGTGTCGGTGAAAATCTGCAACGGAAATGGTTTGCTCATCACCTCGACCGTAGGTATCGACTTGGCCGTCATCACGATCTGGTCGTCAAGCCTCGCTGACATCAGAATGCAGGGAAGTGTGTCAAACCACTTTCGAACCTGAAGAATTGTGTCCAAACCACTCAGCTCAGGCATGTGCATATCCAAGACAACCAGGTGAAAGGTTTGAGCTCGAACGAGATTCACCGCCTGGCGGCCGTTGGCGGCCAACGTGACGGCAAAACCTCGCCGCTGCATCGCCTCAGCGAGCGTTTCACGAAAATCGCGATCGTCGTCGGTGATTAATAGTTGTGGTTCGGTTTCCATAATCCCAAACTACCCTGAGCAAATTCCCTGGTCCTTAATGGCAGCCTAGCATTCCTATCTAACCCGTTGATGCAAACCCCATTCCCCTCTAATGTATCATGGTTATTTTTTCACTAAAAGACAGTATTTTACGATTGGGGGACTTAGCGGGGGAACAAAACACCCCGAAAGATGTAGAACCCGAAGATTGGCTAAGGCTTTTTCGGGTAAATCGCTGCTGTACAACAAGAGAGCGGCAGAGGGGAACCAATTAAGTCTTGCGGGTTCGCCTGCCGATCATTAAACTCTTGCGTTTTCCGATGAAAGTCGCTGCGTTTCTGCGGCGGATATGGGTTTAGGAGTTTCAGAAGTGGTTGCCGGTCATAAAACAACCTACATGGCGAAGCCTGGTGAGGTTGAGCAGAAGTGGTATATCGTGGATGCCAACAACAAAGTGTTGGGTCGCTTGGCGACTGAGATCGCTACGATTTTGATGGGTAAGCATCGCGCTGAATACACTCCCCACGTCGATACGGGAGAATTCGTTGTTGTAATCAACGCCGACAAGATCGTGATGACCGGACGCAAGTTCGAGAAGCGTCACTTGACTTGGTTCACCGGCTACACCCGGCAGCGTTTAGAAAGCTACGGCGATCGATTAGAACGCAAACCTACCGATCCGCTGTACTTCGCAGTAAAGCGTATGTTGCCCAAGAGCAAACTCGGCAAAGACATGCTCGACAAACTGAAGCTGTATGCTGGCACCGAGCATCCACACCAAGCTCAGCAACCCATTCCTCTGGAAATTGGCTAATTAGATTTAGAGCGCACACGAGCCACCTACGGCACGTTGTGGTGCGAAAGACAATACAACAACCCCAAACATTTTTTAGAGATAGCGACAGATATGGT
>JBEGUT010000568.1:0-3446 GCA_041178745.1 Planctomycetota bacterium
CAAGTTGATTTTGTGAATTGAATGTAGCCGTTGATACAAAGCCGCAGCGCATCTATTCGGAATCCGAGGGTTTTGTCGAACATATCCCTAACCGATTGGTACAGCGAGTTGGCGCTGGGACGATAGGAGGTGCTGTTGATTCGTTGCTGGAACGTATCGAAGAGTATGCGGTTTGGAATCGATTTGGTTACATGGGCGTTCCTCAACTCGCTAAGGCAGTACAGCCCCTTTTTATTGATATATCATCTAAGGCGGATCGTTGATGCGAATCACAACTTCTTTTTTAATAGAGCGTGAATTAAGCCCAACAGGGTTTCGTTATCGATGCCGTTCGGTCGTTGATCCAAATATTTTTTGCCGAGATATGCAGTTGTCTAATGCTCTGCAGACTTTGGCCAAAATCATTCGCGAGCGTTTGGAAAGAATATCGGGATCGCGCGATACCGCATCGTTGTCAAAGTGGATTATCGATCCCGATTGGGAAACCAAATCTGAGGATCTATTTGTTTGGTTGCCGGATCGTACACTCAAGATGCGTGTTCCTTTCATCCTCAAACCCTGGGGAAGCAAGTTTTTAGCGATTTCCCCAGTGCTGCCCAACCTAGGTTTGGTGATTCAAAAACGAGGTGAATTGAATGAGAAAGCCTCGGAGAGGATCCCTGAATGGATCATGCAGAATTCAAATTGGAAAACAAATGATTGGGGACATCTGCTAGTCGCCAAAGATCATTGGTTTGAAAACATTGAAATCGAATTCGAACCAAAATCACCTCAGAAACTGTCGCTGCTGAGTTTTTTTAAAATGATGTCCGCGCGAGATGATCAGCGGGGCTCGCAGCAATTGCAGAAGGTCGGTCGATGCTTGGACGATGAACTGAATCAATCCTCTGGAATTCAGGGGCGAGACGAAGAGATCCAACGTGTTGATTCTCTGCTTGCCTCCCGCAAGTGCCACAGTGTAGCTCTGGTTGGATCCATTGGTGTTGGGAAGACGTCGATCATCCATGAAGTTGTTCGACTAAGACGCAAGCGGCGGGAAAAGGAATCTCGCACCGGTCGTGTTTGGGCAATTAATTCTCAGAGGATCGTCAGTGGCATGATGTACCTGGGCGAGTGGGAAGAACGCTGGCTAAGTATCCTCAAAGAGATCCACAAGATGAAACACATCCTCTATATCGAGGATCCAGTGGGTTTGCTGACGGCGGGCAAAACTCGTGATAGCAAGACAACAGCTGCCGATGTCCTCAGCGCTTTCATCGCGATCCATCCGATTCGAATGTTGGTCGAGATGACGCCAGAAGCTTATGGGATTTTGAAATATCGCAAACGCGATCTAGCAGATCAATTTTTACTTACATCGGTGAAGCCACTCGGTCAACAAGCTACCCTTGAACTATTGATCGATGAGGCAGGACGATTTGAAGTGCAGAGGCATAAGTTCCTCCACCCGGGCGTTCTTCCATTAATCAATTCAGCGACCGATCGATTCATGCGTGCCGAAGAGTACCCAGGGAAGTCGCTGCGAATTATGGAGGAACTTTGTCGCAATCGAAGCAGAGTCCTTAATGGCTCCGATGTGATGAAGGCGATCGAAAAACGCACCGGATTGGATTTAAAAGGGACTTCTGGCAGTATTGAAAAGATCGAAGAAGTGATGCGCAGCAGTGTCATTGGTCAAGAGAAGCCCCTGGAAAAGATATTAGATTTTGTTGCCCGCGCTAAAACGGGCTTACAACCGCAGGATCGACCCCTAGGAGTGTTCCTCTGTCTAGGGCCTACGGGCGTAGGAAAAACAGAGTGCGCCAAAGCGCTTGCTAACGCAATGTTTCAGGGTGAGCAGCATTTTCTAAGATTTGACATGAATGAGATCAACTCGCCACTAGCCGCCGAGCAGTTGGTAGGTAGTTTTGATCAGCCCGATGGCAAGCTGACCAGCGCCGTGAGGAGGATGCCTCATGCGGTAATTTTATTGGATGAAATCGAGAAGGCTCATCCGAATGTGTTTGATTATCTCCTTCAGGTTATTGGCGAAGGGCGTTTAACAGATGCTGTGGGGCGAAGTGTAGACTTTCGTGACGCGATTATTTTGATGACAAGTAATCTCGGTGCCAGTGAGGTATCGAAGTCAATCGGGTTCGAAGCAAATGATTCGGTAGCAGCGGACCACTATCGACGTGCTGCTGCCGCTTTCTTTCGCCCAGAGTTTATAAATCGATTGGACGATATTCTCATTTTCAAACAACTTAGTCGCGAACACTTGGAAGAAATTGCCACGTTGCAAATCAACCAGTTGGTTAAACGCGAAGGGATGACTCGCCGAAACGTTGTCCTGCGAGTCGAACATGATGCTAAGAGCTGGTTGGTGGATCGTGGTTACGATCCACAGTTGGGAGCTCGAGTGTTGAAACGAGAGGTTGAGCGAAGTATGGCTCAGCCGCTGGCCAATCTGTTCGCAAGTTATTCTGGAAATGACACCTGCCTGATCAATGTGCGGCGGACGTTGGAGGGGATTCAGTGTGATTTACGGCCACTTGTGAAACGTCGCAGTCGTCGGATTGAATTTCCAGAGCCGCGTGAGATGCTTGCTAAGACGGGGCAGGAGATTAAGGCATTTGAAGAGCAAGTCGACGCAATACGAGAAAAATATAGTTTTGAAGATAAGCTTTCACGAGAGGCGATTCATTACTATGCGATTCGCGAACAGTTGCTGGAGTGTAAGTCATTGAGAAGCGATCTCGAGATTGCGATTGAGAGCAAGACGACGAAATTAGCTACGCGTGTTGAGACCAATTTGAAGCATCCCAAGGAACGGGCGATGCGGGGATGGGAGAGCGATCCTTATTACCGAGATGAATACAACGCGGCTCAAGACATTCGAGAAGTCGCGGAGGAAGTGGATACAGCAGATTTTTCGCAAGCGGATGTACCAGCACTTATGTGGCTGTTAGCCAGCGAGATGGAATTTACCAAAGTTTCTATCGATCACTTCAATCGGCGAGATTCGGTGATTTTGTTTGTTCGCGATTTGCTAACGACGCCGAATAAGGCAGAGGAATTGGCGAAGTTAGAGTCGGATTATCTATATCCGCATTTCCTCGAGTCATTAGAACTTGGGCTCGGTTATAAGGTGACTTCGAAATATGTAGAAAAAGATAAAATTCCCCATAAGTTATTTCTAGTCGAAGGACTAGGCGCAGAGACACTACTGAAGGGATGGGAGGGAATTTACTGCTCCGATTTTCACGATCGCCTCTTTCGTCTCGGAGTTATCCCAGTGACGGAGGAAAGACGCGAGGAAGAAACTTGGCATGATTTCGGTGCCCGAATGCTGAATGAGGAAGTTTTGCTAAAGCGAGACTCGGATAGCTACCAAGAAGAGCTTGTAGGTGAAACAAATTCTGATTGGGAAAAGCTCATCTTCGGTCATAGGTTGAGGTTTCAGCACT
>JBEGUT010000569.1:0-3436 GCA_041178745.1 Planctomycetota bacterium
GCAGCGATCGTGGTTCGGTTCGTCTCAACCAGGCTCGCGAAGCGACTTTGTACGCGTCTTGGTTGCCTATGATGCACCTTGGAGTACTTGGTTGGTTAGGGGTTGTGGTTCTAGTACCATGGGGATTGCAGCGACCGATCAAGCGAATTCTGCATCGTGGTGACAACAAGGCGAATGCTCAGATGCTGTTGCTGTGGGGGATCTGTTGCACCGTGGCTTTGTGGTTCATTATTACGTTAGGTGGCATCAGCGTGATGACAACAGTTGTATCCATCACGGCAGGATTTGTGAGTTGCTGCTACTTCGCGTTCGTTTGCGGAAAACTGGATCGGTATCTCTAAAGTATCGTAACGCAATGAAACCTGCGGATTAACCTTCGCGAAACTTGATCCGCAGGACTTGCCGCTCCGCGTTGGAAGATAACTTAGCCGGTTTTTTGTTGAGTGGTTTGCTGCAGCAAAAAATCGGCGAGCTTCTTACCAGCATCTCCTTTTGTTTGGATCATCGGTAGGCGTTCCAAAGCGAACTTGCCTTTAGGGGAGTCAGGCGGAAATTCCTCAATCAAGCGAGTTGCAGCCTCAGAGATTTTTCGATTTTCGAAAGAAACCAAACCCACACACAATGCAACAAACAAGCCGACATGGATCAGAAGCAAGGTTCCCCAGTAGGTTGACATGTAGGAAAGAAAGACGAAGTAGGAGGGGACAAGACCGAAAAAAGAAAGAAAGCCAAAGCTAAGGCTTATAGAATCCAGCTGGTTGTCAAATTTTTCCACAAGTTGTACCAGTGAATTTTCCCATTCCTGTGGAAACGGAGAAGCTACCGCGAGGGGTTGGGAAGCGAATGTTGAATCGGATGCCGCCGGTGATAAAGGACGAGTTATTGGAGAGATAACATCGCTGCTCGCTATCTTAATACCGTTGTCCGAGCCAACGTTGGGAGTTTGCGAGATGGCTTGTAGTTCTTTAGGTTTAGCAGTCGGTGGGATCGAAAGGGATTGAGAAGCGGTTTTACTTTGAGTGGTAGGTAATGAAGTCGGTGTCGCCGACTTACTTGAAGTCGTTCGTAAATCCTGAAAGGCGCGTTGCAGGGCTTGGTAAAATTCCTGAGCGGTCTGGTAGCGATCTGCAGGTTTGGTTGCTAACGATTTGCGAATGATACTGCGAATGGGTTCCTGCAAATCATCGTCCACCAACAAGCCTTCGGGGATCTGCCCGGTGATGGCGTGGAATAAAGTGGCACCGAGGCTATAGATGTCGCTGCGTGCGTCAACGGTCGATCCTTTTCGCTGTTCGGGAGACCGGTAGCCGATGGTTCCAATATTTCGATCCATCGAGTGCTGCGGATCTTCGACCCAGCGGGCCAAGCCAAAATCGGAAAGTTTTGCTACCCATCGAACCCGGGGATAACGCTCTTTTTTGAGGAGAATATTGCTAGGTTTGATATCCCGATGAACGATTCCATTATGATGGGCCACCATGAGAGCTGTGCATATTTGCATACCGAAGTCAAGGGTTTGTGAGGCTGTCAGAGGGCTCTCTCTAAGGTTGTCTAGCAGGCTACCTCCGTCGATAAAGTTCATCACTAGAAATGGAACCTGTTGCTCGGTTTTGCCATGAGTTAGTACCTGAACGATATTCTCGTGATCGAATTTTTCAGCGATGTGCATTTCCCGAACGAATCGAGCATAAGTATCAGAATCCTGAGCCCTAGCCCCCCGAATCAGTTTGATCGCGACGGGGCGAGTCCCCTGCCCTTCTAAGCCAACATCGGTGGCTAGGTATACCTCCCCCATTCCACCTGCTCCCAATCGTCTTTCGATCCGATATCGATCAGGCAAATTTGGGAACGCATCGCCGGAGGTCGTACCGCTGGCGTGCTCTTTCTCTTGAATGTTGGGCAAGTACGTCTGCCTACCCCCGCTCGAAATGAGATCATTGTCCACGACGCTTTGGCGTGGCCTGTCGGGCGCGGGGGATGATTCGGGGTTCTGTTTTGAAGTCATGGCGAACCGAACTTCGCTCCACAAAAGGTTGTCTTTTGCTTCGTAGTATAGCGAAGCGAACCGCTCGCTTCCAGAAACATCCCAGGGATGCGGGGATAGCTTGTGGATCTTTAGCGAGTTCACCTGGATGCCCGGAGCAGGTGACCTCGAGTGAAGAGTTGTTTTATCAGAAAAGTAAGCGGCGGTGTAAGGAACAACCAAAGTCTCTCTTAAACCAATGCTGTGAGGTAATACGGTAAGTCAAAAATCGCGTCCACGCAAAGTTAGAAACCATATTCAGAAAGATTCTTTTACAAGGGGTATCGAAGATGAAACAATTTATTCCTGCTTGGCTTGGGAAACTGGTTTTCAAGTCAAATTTTGACCGTTTGTCAGTGGATCAGTTACGGAGAAAGATGATCGCTCTACAGCTTGCTGAAAAAAGGGCTTGCTCCGAAATCGAGCGGGGCGAAAAAGTCAAAGCAAAGTTGTTTGAGGAGAACAGTTCCAAATCGTCTTCCGACCGTCAAAGGTTGCAAGCTGCTTACAAGATCAGAGAGATGGAGCGAAAACTCCAAGCTCTTGAACAGCAATGGACGGCAAACCTTAAAAACCAAAGAATCGTTGAAGGTTTGTTGCAGATGAAAACTCGCGATAACCGTAACGTAGTTGATGATTTCGGTTTGAATGCCGAAGAAATAGCGGTGACTCTCGAAGATGAACGGATTCAAGCGGAGATTTCGAATCAGAGAGCCGATGCAATCGTTGACACCATCAACGATAGCTTTGCCTCGGATTACTTCAGAGAAATTCCTGAGGATGTTCGAATGATTATGGATAATTTGGGTAAAGAGAGCGAAAGGAATTTCCAAGATAAGGCATTCGAAGGAGCCCAGCAGGCTGCGGAAGCTCATCATACTCGCAGCCATGTTTTCTCGGAAAACGAATTGGGTTAATCAAGGAACGCAGGTATGCCTTGTATCAATAAGTTTGAAGCTTTTGCCTCAAATCAATAAACAAAACAGGTTGCTGCTAGTTGACCTGGCAGCAGCCTGTTTTGTTATCAAAGCTCAATCCCGTTTTGAGGATAGCTACCTATCACAAGGTAATTCGTCATCACCAAAGTGAGTGAACGCCCCCCCTCGAGAACGGACTAGTCACCTTGAATCGAAACAGAAGGGGCTCAAAGCGATCGCAACGGGTCGAGACGCTGTGAGCACCCCTGGAGAAAGAATGCTTATCTAGGAGTGAGTAAGGAGCAGCCAAAAAAACTACTTATGTCAATGCTGAGGTTCAAGCTGGCTGGGGCGGAAATCAGGAACCAGCTTTTGCATTATTTACGTCGGTTATCGAAAATGAAAACGATCATTTTGAGTTGGCTTGCAGGCTTATTTTTCAGAAAGAAGACTGCTATTTATCTGAGTCATAGACTGCGAAAAGAGATTGCTTCTT
>JBEGUT010000570.1:0-3432 GCA_041178745.1 Planctomycetota bacterium
TCACCAGTTTTGTACCGGCAGTTCGATTATGCCTCAGAAGGTGAACCCGGATACACTGGAATTGACTCGCGGTAAATCGGCTCGAGTGGTTGGCGACTTACAAACTCTATTGGTTTTGGTTAAGGGGCTGCCACTGGCTTACAACCGTGACCTTCAAGAGGACAAGCCACCCTTGTTTGATGCTTTTGATACGGTCGAGGCGTGTTTGGAATTGGCGGTACCGATTGTTGAGGGAGCGATATTGAATCGGGCGTCGATCGAGTCACGGTTGGAACATGGATATCTCGATGCCACCACCCTGATGGAGGCGCTAATCAAACGTGGGATGCCACAGCGAAAGGCGCATCATTTGATTGGGGAATTGGTGGCCGTGGCGGCTGGTCGCGGCGTTCCTCTGGCGGCCTTAACCGATGAGGAGTTCTTGAAGGTTTCCCCCGAACTGGCAGATGGCGGTGGAATTGGGGCCCTGAGAGCCGTTTTGGGGGTGCGACAGGCCGTACAGTCGTACCAAAGTTATGGTTCAAGTGCTCCAAACGAGGTGCAAAAGCAGATCCAATCCTGGTTGGAGCGATTACACTGAGAAATGGGTTGGGTCAGGAATTACGTCTAGGAGCTTTGGTGGAAGGAACCTTTGTCCGTCTGTTTTTCCATTCTGAAAGCCCTCTGTCCGATGTTGGTCTCTCATTTGAAACAGTCCGCTTTGGCGATTGCGATGCGTGAATCGATCAAGACAGCGATCGCTTTTGTGGCACTCAGTTGCTCCGTTGAAATCGTCCTTGCTCAAGATGATCCTTTTGGTGAGGGAGCAGCGCCCGCGGCTGTTCCAGCGGCGAAAGCGGCCCCTAAGGGTTCCAGTGAGCCAAAAGATGAAGAAACCAACGTGGTTGTTCTTTCGATCCGTGATACTGCGTTGAAAAATCCCCAGCAGTACGCACAAGCTTTCGTATGGCTAGCGCGCATCGGTCGATGGGATGAAATCGGTCGATATCTGGGCCAATTGAAAGGGGCGAACTGGTCTCAATCTCAGCTAGCCGAGTTATTAGAAAAAACAGATAGCGCGCTTTGGATTCAAGCGATCAATCGTAAGGAACTGAACGATGAGCAGCGAGCGATGGCTCGACAAGTTCTCGATGCAGCGCACCAGAATGCTCGTTCTCCCGAGCAGTTAAATCGTTGGATTGTCGGATTATCAGATCAACAAGCTGGTATACGTGCTAGGGCGAGGCAAGAGCTGGTCAAAGTTGATTTTCCAGGTCTTCAACGTCTCGCGGGTGCCGTGGCATCAGGTGAAGTCACCAATGTAGAAAGTCTTGCTGCAGCCATTCTCGAGTTTGGTAATCGTGGTATCTCGATGATGGAGGAGATGGCTGTTTCTGGAGAAGGTCAAGTTGTCGAGCGAGCTACAGAAGTATTAGCAAAGATCGGTTCCTTCGATTCCGCTTCAGCGCTTTGTACTTCTCTGCATCGTACGGATGCTTCGGAGCCAGCCAAGAAAAATGCATCGCAAGGCTTGCAGCGATTGCTGGGATATGTACCCAACATCAGTGATGCTCAGAAGTATCTCCGCTCGAAAATGATCCGTCTTGCTTCGGAGGCGGAATCAGCAACCGATGAACTCGCTGCGACCCACTGGGTACTTTCATGGGATCAACAAACCAGCAAGTTGGTAGGTAAGGAAGTTTCTAAGTCGAAATCGCTTTGGTCTCAAGCCGATCGTGAAGCCGAGGGTCTTCGATTGCTAGGCGAGATGCCTGCGGATGTTTTGGAGCTCAACCCGGCAATTCGATTTCAAAACTCATTTGTCGATAACCCGATCCTGCGCGACGATGTTGCTCTAGCATCGCTGAAGGCATCGACACCTTCTGAGTTTCTCACGCCTGAGTTTCTGCTTCGGATTTATCGAATTGGTAAGGATCGAGGTTGGATTGGTACGCAAATCCGTGCCCTGCAATTGTTCGGCGAAGTGGCGACAGGAACGAATGCGACTGCTAACGCTGCTGAGGCTTTGGCTGAAGCATGTGGAAGTAATAATCCTGGCATTCGATACACGGCTTTTGAATCGATCGCCAAACTGGATCCTCAGTATCCCTACGCCGGTAGTCACCGTGTTGTCGAGACCGCTTTGGAGTTGATGAAGGTAGGAGCTTATCCGCAAGCATTAGTGGCTGCCGGTTTTACTTATCAGGCAGGTGCGATATCCAGTGAATTAAAGAAATACGGATACAACGCAGTCGTGGCAGGTAACGCGCGAGAAACTTTGAGAAGATTGGATGAACACAATCCATATGAATTAATTGTAATCGCTGGTCCTGTTGCCGACATGAGCCTCAGTCAATTTGTGCAGCGAGTATCGCAGTCACGATACAGTTCGGGGGTGCCGATTATCGTAGTGGCTCCTGAAAACGAACCGGCGCGACGATGGATCAAGACTATTCCTCAAGCGGTATGCGTTGAGGTGATGCCAGCTGATGCGGTCTCGATTCAGGAGTTGTTTGAATTGATTCGACCTAAGATGGAGCCGGTGATCGCCACCGATGACCGACTTTCGGTGGCAGCGGCCGCTGGTGGATTTCTTAAGAAAATCGGAGACGAACCTGAACTATATAGCTTTTATAATCTTGATTCTTTGGAATCGGAGTTTGAAGCTAATATTGGCAAGCCAGCTGGCTGGATTGCTGCGGACAGTGTCTTAGGTTCGTTCGGTTCTGCCGAAGGGCAGATTCTATTGGCGAATCGAGTTGCTGATCCTCAACTCGATGCACAGGAACGCCAGCAAGCTGCAGCACGGCTGGTGCATTCGATTCGCAAGCATGGCGTGCGCATGGATCGCAAAAGCATCCAGTTACAATACGATCGCTATAATCGCATTGCGGCGAAAAATGAGGAAGAAGCGAAGCCTATGGGTTGGATCCTCGATGCGATGGAAGCTCGAGCGGGAATGCGTGATTGGCCGGAGTTACCGGAGATTCTCGCGATTCCTGCAGGCAATTAAACCACTCGTTCTGCATAAATTATGTAACCGAAAAACGATGAAACGGAATTGATGGCTAGGTACGGATTTCCCACAGATACTCCTGAGCAAGGCCCACCGATCTCAGGGATTATTGGCTCTAGTCCTGCTATGGAAGAGGTCTATCGTCTCACAAGGCGAGTGGCTCGCAGTACAGCATCGGTCTTGATCCTGGGCGAGACAGGGACAGGCAAAGAGTTAATTGCTTCAGCCGTGCATCGATTAAGTGATAGGCAGAGTGGTCCTTTCGTCAAAGTGAACTGCGGTGCCTTGAGCGAAAGTTTGCTGGAGAGCGAACTGTTTGGTCATGTGCGTGGCGCTTTTACGGGGGCAGTCAATAATAGAGCGGGGCGATTTGAAGCGGCGCACACCGGGACGATTTTTCTGGATGAGATCAATAGCACCTCCTTGTTGTTGCAGGT
>JBEGUT010000571.1:0-3427 GCA_041178745.1 Planctomycetota bacterium
CCAGTATGTCATGGACAGCAAGCGAGCACGCATGACAATCGAGTCCTATTATTTTAAACTCGATTCTTTCAAGTTTATCATGGGAAATATCGCCTAAAGGTCTCAAAGAAAAAAGAGATGATGACAAGTGCCGAACTTGGTTATTCAAACGCTCTGTGATCTGTTCCGCGTTTGCATTTCGGAAAAGGTCGCTGTCAGAGGCGATTCGTAGGGTAGCTTCCGCATGCTCGAAATCGATCAATTGCAATCGAACTTCCGGAAACTGTTCTAATACCATTCGGAATGAGTCGATTCTTTCGGGTGTGAACAATCCGATCACCCGCCACTTCATCGGATGTTCTTTATCAAATTCGTACTCTTTTTGTGAAACGTTTTGAGTCTCGCTAGACTCCTTCTTACTGACAGGAGCATCTAGTGGAGCGAGCATGGATGACATCAAGAAATGCTGCGATTCATTTCGACTGGGATAGGTCGCCTCCAAATTCGACTTATGGCCACGACTCGATTTCCAAGCTTGAATCGATGCTGACTCTGGGGCGCTGGAGAGACGAACGTCGATATTCCTAGTAAATAATGGGCTGACGATCAATTCATGCAAAAGAGTACGGACACCGCCGTTCTGCTGCTCTGTACGTGCGACGATTTCGTCGACGAACGGACGATCGCTGAAACGAACGGCTTTGCCAGTCGCGTAAATAGCAAGCTGAATTGCAAGATTGGTCAAAAGTCGTTTTGAATCTGATGCCATCAACGATTGGTACGATTGAATGTCTTCGAAAACTCGTCCATCCGTAAGCACTCCGGTCGAATCCACAGGTTGACCTAATTTGAAACCAATACTTATCATTGGGTCAATTGAGCCTCTTTCAGCGGGATCACCATCTCCAATCGATCGATAGCGTTTCCGAAATCCGCCGATGACGTCAAACGCTTCCAGAGCAAAACCCGGTGGATCAATTCGTTGATGGCAAGAGGCGCATACGGCATGATCGCGATGCTTCGCTAGCTGTTCACGAATTGTCGTGGCGCCAAGAACATCGGGTTCTATTGCGGAAACATTGGCAGGTGGTGGTTCAGGGGTCTCCCCGAGCAATCGGTCCATGACGAAAGCTCCTCGAGGAACCGGCGATGTCGTCGTACCATTGGAGGTGATTTTAAGAATGGAAGCCTGCGTCAAAAAACCTCCTCGAGGGCATCCAACAGGCAGCGGTACTCGACGGATCTGAGTTCCGACCACATTCTGGATTCCGTAATGCGCGGCCAATTTCTCGTTGATCATCACGAAATCGGACTTAATGAGATGCGATGCATTCAGATCTTGTTCTAGCAGTTCGCGAAAGTAGGCGCGTGTCTCCGCGACCATAGAATCCTGTAGGTACGGACTGAACTCAGGATACAGTTTCTTATCAGGATCGGTTGCAGCGATCTGATTAAGCTTGAGCCATTGCCCCACAAAATCATTGACGAACCGAGTCGAGCGCGGATCTTCCAACAATCGTTCGACCTCGTTGTGAAGCACATCTTTGCGTCGTAAATCTCCCGATGCAGCAAGCCGGACGAGCCTTTCGTCCGGTAAAGAGTTCCATAGGAAATAAGACAGCCTGCACGCTAACGCATAATCAGCGTTCCCATCGGAGAGAGATTCGATGTGCATGAGAAAGTCTGGTGCAATCAGGGCATTTCGATATGCGGCTCGCATGGCTTCTTCAAAACAGTCACCCGATTCAAGTCTCTCCTTCACGATTGCAACATATTGATTCCGTATTTCGGTCGAAATCGGTCGTCGAAATAACCGAGGAAGAAAGTTTGCTAAAAGGCGATCCGCGTCTTCCAACGGTTTTTCACTGGATACGGTCCAAATCCCAGGTTCAGGATCTGGACGATTCATTCCAGCACCGATCTGAGGCGGACGCTTTCTCTGAGGATAGCGGATGTTAGGTTGATCCTCGGCTTTGAATTCAACCAAAGGCAACTCATCGAAAAGCCGTTTGTGACTCAGCGGTGGCCATGTTTCGTAGAGCGGTCCCTCAACATCCAACCAATCCACGACGATACCAGGCCCAGTAAATTCCATGGCCCGTTTCTTCTTGTAATAGTTCGCAGCTGGAGCAAGGGAAGCCGCATTAAAGCCTATGAGTTCATTGTGATTCATCCAAACATAGATTTCGTGTTCCAATGGTTTCTGATTCGGTGCGTTGAAATACCCCAGCACATAACTTGGATGCTGCCCACCTCGACCATCCCCTGTCAGTTGCACTACGGAGAGCCTTGCCGCTTCCGTCCCACGTCCAGGTAGCATGGTTCCTTGATCCCACTGAAAACTCCACAACGATGTTCTGATTCGATATTTCCCTGGATAGATCGTCACATGTTCGATAAAGTAAGGGCTTACAGATTCATCTTCATGTCGAAACAACCCGACACTGGCGCCATTGGTGAAGGAACCCCAGCGCTCGTGTGCCCCTTGATCAAGGTGATTCTGTTCAGCAGCGGGAGGAAAGTCGGGATCCGGTTGCCCGTTTTTCAATAGAATTCCGTCACCGTTCATTACGATATGCGCGACGAATCCACCTCGGTTGACTAGTGAGATTCTTCGATTCTGAATGGTGGGTGGACCGGGGCGGGTCGCTATGGCGTAGTTCAGAATGTGATCGGCTGCTTCTAAATACTTAGCGATATTGACATGTGAAATATCGAGAGCTTCCGGATGTTTGTCGAAGCCATGGGATTGGCCATCCGCAGGTAAAATACCTGCAAGCGCAATCCCAGGCATCTCAAATAAATCGCGAATTGTGTTTTCATATTCCGAGCGAGTCAATCTCCTCAGATTTGGGATGTCTTTCGCAGTTTTTTCCTCAGTCGCGATGATCGAATCTTTAAGTGCTTTGATGGCATCCATTCGATCGGTGATGCGAGGTTGCTCCGCATCACGCGGTGGCATTTCCATTGATGCCAAGCGATCATGAATTCGTACCCAACGACTGGTCATTTCGGGTACTAGCTCACTTCCTAGTGTTTCAAAGTCCAGTCCTGCTTCGGAGTTTTTGGACGAATGACAACTGTAGCAATATGTTTTAAGAAACTCATTTGGAAGCTGCGCATGCGCCAACTGGCTTTTTGAAAGCACAAGACAAAACACCACAACAAATACGAAACACAACGGGACAATTCTCATGACAAGGAAAACTCCAGACCTCGCATTGTCCCTGTTCCTGAGGAAAACGAATCCGCCTGTATTCCAAGGCGTTGCAGCATCGAAACGTACAGGTTTGAAAGTGGGTAATTATTTTTGGTGTCGAAAACCAAGTGTTGCCCATGCTTGAACCCACCGCCGGCAAGCAGGACCGGAAGGTTATCGTTGGAGTGCGAGTTCGCACTCCCCATGCACGTTCCGTAGAGGACCATGGTTTGATCCAAAAGAGTAGAC
>JBEGUT010000572.1:0-3425 GCA_041178745.1 Planctomycetota bacterium
GCAAGGGACCAAAGGTGTCCCAGGCTCGGCGAAAATAAAAATAAGGTCGCCTTGTTGCAAAACAGGCATCTTTGCGATACTAATCACATGTATACAACTTTTGGAAACCTTTCTGCATCCCGCAGGCCGGTTTCGCAGTAATTAGGAGAATCTAGGGATGGCTAAAAAGAAGTCGGACAAAGAACGGTCGGGTGGAGAACCAAGCGGACTGGAAGCAATCTTCAAACGGGATCCCAACCTGAAAACCGCTTTGCAACAAATTGAAAAGCAATTCGGCGAAGGCTCAATCATGCCCCTTGGAGGCGAAGGGAAATTGAAAGTCGAATGCATTCCCACCGGAAGCCTCTCGATGGATATTGCACTAGGTGGATACGGTATTCCTCGAGGAAGAATCATTGAAATCTTTGGCCCTGAATCCAGCGGTAAAACGACTCTCGCCTTGCACATCTGCGCGGAAGCCCAGAAAGCGGGTGGAATCGCGGCAATCATCGATGCCGAACATGCGTTTGACCCAAGCTGGGGCAAGAAAATTGGTGTCGAGCTAGACACACTCCTGGTCAGCCAACCCAGTAGCGGTGAAGAAGCGATGCAAATCACCGAGATGTTGGTTAAAAGCAATGCAGTCGATGTGATCGTTATCGACTCAGTCGCTGCCTTGGTTCCCAAACAAGAACTCGAAGGTGAAATCGGTGACTCGCACGTCGGCTTGCAAGCTCGCTTGATGAGCCAATCCATGCGCAAACTGACAGGTGCGATCGCGAAAAGCAAAAGCGCGGTCATCTTCATCAACCAGATCCGTGAAAAAGTGGGGGTGATGTTCGGTAGCCCTGAAACAACCCCAGGTGGTCGAGCCCTCAAGTTCTATGCATCTTCCCGTATCGATGTCCGCCGTATCGGAGCCTTGAAAGAAGGTGAAGAAGTGGTCGGTCAGCGTGTCCGCTGCAAAGTTGTCAAAAACAAGGTGGCACCTCCATTCCGCGTTGCCGAATTCGACATGATGCACACCAACGGTATCTCGTTCGAAGGTGATGTGCTCGATTTGGGAGTCGCCTGCAAGGTCATCAACCGCAGCGGTGCTTGGTTCAAGTACGGCGAAACCTATCTCGGACAAGGTAAAGAAAAAGCCCGAAACTTCTTGGTCGAAAATCCTGAGCTTGCCGAGGAAATGCGACAGCGAATCCTGGCTTGCAGCGATTCAGCTGCCCCCGCCGGCGCTGAAGGAGCCGACTCGGAGGAGGAAGAAGAAGCAGTAATCGATAGCTGAGAAGTTAACTGTAGCCATCGGTCTGGCTAGCCAAGTTGCGAGTTGTCCCTCAACACTTTCGGCCTGCCTACCGGTGGCTTTATGAAAATCTTTCCCAACGCGATCTTATCGTAACTCTCGATCCTTTACCGGAAAATCGAGGACGCTGTCAATCAGCAGGCTGTAAAACAGCGAGCCCCAAAAATAGCGACGATAAAGATTAGACGGACGGATTTTGATAAGCAAATGGATTGAAGATTCGCAGAAAGATTCACGGAAAACACATCCACGGCGGGGTAAATCCCTGGCTTGATCGCCGGGTTTTTCCCCGCTTTTTTGTTGTTGCCATTTTCGATCGTAAAGAATTGGCATTTCCAGAAAACAACTCCACTCGCCATCCTTGACCATCCGAGGAATTCATCCCTCAAAATGCATCGATCGTTCTCTCTCAACGCCATGACATGAGCACTCAACTCTAGGAACGTGCGCTGATTACTGCTAACCTAGAGTGAGCGAGGTAATACGCTCGCGATCAGTTCCTATCAGGATCCTAGCGGGTTAGTCATCCTAGCTGGTTAGGTTCCAAGTCTTTTTTTCGTTCAACCAGCCATGCTCGAACCATCGCGAAATCTGTTTTGGACGATCGCGCTCGCGGTAGCGTGCTGGCTTGCTATCTTGCCTCCCTCTCGATCTATCGCCCAAGAATCTTCCGCGACCACTGCGTCAGAAGAAGCCGCCGCACAACCTCCATCATCCGAATCGACTTCGATCAACCACGATACCGATGTTGCACCTGATTTTTTGAAACAGATGCAACAGCAACTCACCACAGCGATTCGAAAGTCAGAAGGCTCTGTCGTTGCCATCGCCCGCGTGCGCCGTGAAGCTCAACCGAGAGTCGAAGCGTTTCGATTACCTCTCGGTGCCGATATGCGATTTGCTGAAATGAATCGACCTACGGATCCAGACTTTGTCCCCGCAGAGTATTCCACAGGTGTGGTCGTGGATGATCAAGGATTTATTGCAACATGCTTTTCTTCGCTGAGCGATCCAAGAGCAAGCGATTACTACGTGTGGTCAGCTAAGCAGTCAAGTGAAGCGCAAGTCGTGTGGTTACCCGCCGAAGTTCAAGCCGGTGATCCCTTTTCCAACATCGCGATCTTGAAAGTGCCAAATGCGAACCTAACACCGATTACTCTCGGCACAGAAGTGAAAGCTCAAAAAGGTCAGTTGGCTTTCGCACTCGGCAACCCCTACGCAACATCCCGCGATGGATCGCCGACTGCTGCTTGGGGAATCATTGCAAACACCGATCGTTCGCTGGCTGGCAATCCAGGTCAAACCACTCTGCCACAAGAGAAAGAATCTCTGCATCACTTCGGTGGCCTTCTCCAAATCGATGCTCATCTGGGACCAGGCTTTAATGGAGGTCCCGTCTTGGATCTTGAGGGACGTATGATCGGACTTCTTCTTCCAACAGCAGTGTTACCCACGGAGGTAGTCACCGGCGGTTTCGCAATTCCTGTCGACTCCACATTCGTCCGTGTCATCGAATCCTTGAAGCAGGGAAAAATTCCTGAATTTGGCTTTCTGGGAATCGTTCCAGAGGAGATACCGGCTCGCCTTCGCGAACCTAGCGTTCAAGGTGCTTATGTGTCGCGAGTCGTTCCTGGACTCCCAGGTGATCTTGCCGGATTGCGTGGCGATGACATCATTTCAGCTGTTGGAGACACCAAGGTTTTTGATCGCAACAGTTTGTTTTTGGCTTTAAGCCGGCATGGGGCTGAAGAGCAGATCGATCTTACAGTACTTCGGCAAAGTCGATTTGGAGGATTTCCCGAGACCCTCATTTTGCGAGGACAGCTTAGCAAAAAGTACATCGCTTCTTCGATTCCACCCTACACCATCTTGCCGAAAACCAACTGGCGAGGACTCTCGGTGGAATACGCCACTGCGCTCCCTACGGAAATGTTGCGATTCATGTCCCGCAGTCTCGCAACTCCTCCCAAATTGGCAGCCTTGCAAGTGGAACCCAACACGCCAGCTTGGCAAGCGGGCATTCGTCCCGGTCAGTTGATCATGGCGGTGGAGCGGGAATTTGTAGCCAATCCGGATCAGTTCGCCGAAATCGTCAATCGCTTCCCCGATCAGCCGGTGGAAATAACCCTTCTTGATGCTACCG
>JBEGUT010000573.1:0-3413 GCA_041178745.1 Planctomycetota bacterium
GGAGTATACGGTCGTTACTCCAACAACGACCTCGACAACCGAACCATCTTCTCTTTCGCTTCTATCCTACATTCCTCGCGGCGAATCCGAAGGAATGCAAGGCTTAGAAATTTCCGTGATATGGTATACCGAAGGGAAGGGAACCGAGGACAGTGGCGTTCATTATTTCGAACGTATCACTGGTTCTGAATTGCAACGCAAGATTGCCAACAACAGTTGTAGTTTTAGCACCAAGTTGCCGATCAGCCCATTGAGCTATGAAGGGCAACTACTAACTCTGCGATGGTGTGTTCGCTTGAGATTGTTTACCTCCAAGGGTAATGATCTTTGTGCTCAAGTACCTTTTTATCTTGGACATGTGACTCGCGAGGTCTAACCCGCACTTTGAGTTTCAGCAATTCCTCGGTATCAAATTTTTCTTCACCGAATCCATTCGCCACTCGATTCACTCAACCCGGGGCGATTCCTTATCAATTTCCGCCTGATGTCAGCTTAGAATCACTGGCAAACAAATTCTTCTATCAACATCGCGGTCGTGCGGCAGTTGTCGGGCCCCACGGCAGTGGCAAGACTTCTTTGCTCTATGCCATCGCTCCTCACCTGGGAATCATTCATCAGCACCATCTTTGCCAGGGCGATCCAACTCCCCAAAATCTACCGCACCGCATCGAAAACATCGAACATGCTAGGCATCCTGATAACCGAGATCAGGAATTTATCTCCGGTTCTCAAGCAAAGCAGATTCAGTGGTTCCGTCTGATGTCGCGTCGCGGTCGCTCCTTTAGATCGAGGACCAATAACCAAACTGTTGCTGAAGACTCGCGCGGCGTTCTACTACGCAGTGCAAAAAAATGGAATCACAACACGTTGGTGATCGTCGATGGATGGGAACAGCTTTCTCCAATGCTGCGCGTATGGATGTATTGGGCGATTCGCCGTACCGGCAGCCATATCTTGGTCACTAGCCATCGTCCAACGCTTTTTCCTACACTATGGACTACGGATGTCCAAGTTGACATCGCACAGCGTGTCGTACAATCGCTCCTGGAACGGCATGTCGAGGAAACTTCCATTGATGTTCAAGGGCTGGAAGCCGAAAAAGAGATCGGTTCATGGAAACCCTCCCAAGAATTGCTTCAAAACAGACTCGTTGAACACCAAGGTAGCCTGAGAGAAGTGTTATTTGTCCTCTATGATGACTTCGAGCGGACTTGCAGAAGCCGAATTGGCAGGGGATCATAGCTCCATCAGCCCACAAGCCACTAAAGAGTACCTAAGGCAATGGCACCTCGACTTTCCATCGTGATCTCCCAAGCACCTTCCAATAACGCCAATGTTGCTGAGATCGAGCAACAAATCGTTACGAAACTGATGTTTGAACCAGGGCTTGATGCAATGCTCATCGGACATCTCAACGCGATTGCAGTTAGCACAACAGACCATCTCTGCCTGGAAGGGATTCGAGGAGATTTTGCTTTGCTCGGTTGGCAACCCGCTCAGGAAGCCTACGAGCAATTAGCTCGATTAGGCATTTATGCTCGCCCCGGAAAAACCCCTTTCCCAGCACATCAAACTTCTGGCGAAGATATCACTCAAGCTGTAAGTGAAGAGAGCCTTCCTACTTTTCCAGTACCCGCCACGCCTCACGAGACACCAAGCGCATCCAGCCTGCCGATTGCTGAGCAATTAAAGAGACGCATCTATTTCATCGATCTTCGCCACGTACCATCACTGCATGCAGGCAAAGAGAGCCAATACTTTCTGGATATCCTCAAGCGTATCCTCCAAGATCGCCAGACGATTGCAGTACCCATCAAGCTTGCTGGCAAACCATCCTCGACATCCACAGCATCACCGCTTTCAACGATTAGCGATAAGCAAGCAGAGGAAAAGAAAGATAAGCCGAGCCTGCAAGTAATTACTCGCCCCAAGGAACCAGCGGAAACTCAACATCAATCGCCGACTCATTCACCCGTGGTTCCATCCCGCGCAGAAGCGCATGCTTCGACAACACCAGCTAGTAATGATTCCGACGATCCCGCTTGGAAGCAGCTCGACAAGTTACTCGATGACTTTGATTCACTGGATATCTGATGATAAATGCTGAGATAGGCAGTCACTCCTAAAGTCCTAGAGAACAAACATCGCTACTGCGAATTTGATGGACTCGATCTTTAGCGTTCAATTCGTAAAACATCTCTTCGCTGCACACTTATGAATTCGTCCTCCGATAAATCACCGATTCCCGACTCCAGCAGCAAAGCCCAAGAAGGGGAGATACATAACTACGCCCATAATGCTTCAGCATCAGCAATTGATGTTCTTGATGTTATCGCTATGGAAAACAGATATATCGGCTATGAACTTCACGATGGTCTGCTGCAGCAAGTTATTGGAGCGGGCATGCTCCTGGAGGCCCTAAGGCACCGAATCAAGGAAGGACATAAAGCGACCGAGCAGGATATTCTCACTATTACCTGCTTGGTGCAGGATGCAATCACAGAAGGAAGACAACTCATAGGTCGACTCGAATCGAACTTGAACGAACCCTCCATTCCGTTCGCCCAGTCGCTTGACGATTTCGTAAAACGCAAACAGTCGCGTTCATCGCGTATGCAACTGCACCTCAATCCGGTCGCGGATGCTTCTCCGTTAAGTCCAAGGATACAAAGCCACCTGCTGGGAATCGTGCGTGAATCTGTCGCAAACGCTCTTCGCCATAGTCGCGGAAAAAACATCTGGATCTCGTTCGATCGAGTGAGATCCACAGGTACTGAAGATAAAAGAGACAATCGCAACACTTACTTGCTAGAAGTGCGGGACGATGGCGTTGGTATAACAGAGGAGCATGATCAACTTTATTCTCCTCACAACCATTTCGGTTTATCTAGCCTTCGTTTTCGCGCTGCCGCTATCGGTGGTCAACTGGAAATACAATCGGCTGCAGGGCAGGGGACTACGATCCGCGTATCGCTACCTGCTACTGATCCAGCGTAGCATTACTTGTCTTCGAAACTGCCGTGCATACGAACGGTCAAAATATCTCGCTTCACTCAATTTGCACTGTCAGTTTTTTGCGAAGCTCGTACAAGGGCCAGATAGCTTTTGCGTTCAATATCACCAAGTTGCAAATGGCGGGCTAGGCTTTCAATCGCATCAGCTGCGTCCTGAGCTTGGGAAGCATCTGGTATCAAAAGTTCCACTTCTGCGAATTCCCCAACTCCTGCGACTCGATCCAGCGTGATCGTGAACGCTCGGTCCTGGAAATCTAAATGAAAGGATCGTCGATTCTTTCGAACCTGAGTTACAGGCGTAAAGCCGAGAGCTTGCAAGACTTGCATCCATAAGTGCTGTGTACTTGGAGCGAGTGGTATTTCGATTTCGGGTCGAATCTTGACGGTACCTGCCAGTCG
>JBEGUT010000574.1:0-3408 GCA_041178745.1 Planctomycetota bacterium
ACCAGTAACCATGAAATACCGCGAATAGATCGGTTCGATTGAATAGATCTTTTCCTCATCATGAAAGTTGCGAGACAAACCACAAACATGAAGGGAATAAACCAAAGGTGATAAGCGGTGCCACCCCAAAAAAAGGATATGCCTGGGAAGTCGTTAGGGGCATTCGGTTGTACGACGAGTTTTACGCATTTCAGAACGAGATACGCAAAACTCCATAAAATCATGGGGAGATAGAGTCTTTGAAATCTCTGGGAAATAAACTCCTTTAAGCTACGGCCTGGCGAGCGATCGACTCCCTGCATCGTCAAAAGTATGGTGAGAATGACAAAGAAAGGAACTGCAAATCGCCCAATTTCCTTTAGTGGCTGCAGGGACTCACTGCGAAGTGAATGAATCCAAACCACGCCGGCTGCTGCGAGAAACCGTGCTTGATCTATGGAATGATTGCGCTGCATCTTTTAACGGTTCCAAATCAAGGTGCACGAAGAGCGACGGTAGTTGACGGAAGGTAATGGTTTTTCTGAAGTTCAGTTGTGACTGCGATGCTTTGCCCTCCCAGTGAATGATTCAAGCTGCGGAGAAGACCTATTAGGAAAAGTAGGAAACAGTTGATCATCGGGATGATCAACACATCTTGGAACATGCCATTACAAAAGTAGGCGGCAAGGAATCCGAAGAAAATAATTACCAGATAGCGTCCCTCACGCATCACGAATGGGTAGCACCAAACTTGTCGAGCAAAGAAGCAGAGTTTGGTGAGTAACAACAGGAATAAGCTTAAGCCAATGGCTCCATTTTCGGTGAGCATAGAAAGAAATACGTTGTGTTGAACATATTTAGCTGCTCGCTGCAGGGGTATGTCGATTTCTCGGTCCTGGGCGTAGTCCATGCTGTATTCTAGATAATGTCCCAGCCCCACTCCCGTCAGCGGATGATCCTGGGCGATCTTCCAACCGATGATTGCCAGCATGGGGCGAAGTTTTGCAGACTCTGCCATATCTTCCGCGCTAACATTTTTATCCCGTTTGAATTTAGTCAGGTAAGGATAAGCAACGGGCACGACAAACACAGCAACCACAATTCCATAGATAAGTCCAGTCCATTTTAGTTTCGGAGGTCCGTAAGCCCAGAAAACGATTGCCAGTGCAGCGAGTCCGCCTAACCAGACACAGCGAGTGAGTGTGCTGTAAATGCCTAGCGAGAAGATGATTAGGACAGCGGCGACAGCGAGTCGATTGTACCGCTGCAGATCCTTTGCAAGCAGTAATGCACAAACCATTCCGAGGGTGATAAGAATTCCATTTCCGGAAGGGTTCAGCAACGGCCCACGGCCACGACCCAGAAATTCCGTATAAGCTGCATTCACTATATATCTCGGAAATACGACGAAATACAATCCAAATCGTTCTGCCGCAGCAGTTATCGATAAGTAAACTCCGAGTACAGCAAAGCTAAGCATGATCCAACGAATCTGGGATGCATTAGGGCGGAGATAGCGTCCGATGATGTAGCAGCACGTTGGAATGAGATAAAAAAACAGAAGTACTGAAACGCTTTCATACTTATTGCTTTTCCAATCGTGGAGGAACGTGTTGAGGGTGAGCCAACCTATCCAGGAGGCGATGAGCACATCGATCATATTCCATCGTTCACCCTCGATCTTACCATGAATGCGAAAGATCGTGATTGCGCCAACTAAGACACCAAGAAGGAGGCGGTCGAGGGTGATGACAGACACATGAAAAAAAGAATGCCCGAAAACGGTTCCCACAATAAGCATCGCCAGGGCGATCCCTAAAATACCGAAGGTACGTACCGCTAGCGCACCATAGATGGCGATAGGGAGCAGACCGATGAGAAGAAAATCTTCCATGCCCTACAGTTTCAGGAATTGCTTTTGTTTACAGATTTCAACACCATCAAAATGTAGGTTGTGTCCACCGTCTGCAGTGGTTTACCGTAAAGCAGTGCTTGGAATCGAACCGCCAAGCTGGTGTCTCAGTCGACTTACAAGGAAAAATCGTTACAAACGTACCTTCTTTAACAGGCGAATGCATGCTGGAAGACGACATGCCGGATAGAATAAGAGCACCGTTTACGGCGTGTCTTTCTAACAATTATGCTTTTCCTTTACCTCTGCGAACAACCGTTTATGATCGCACAAGTCGTTTTCAAGAGACCAATTGGCTTCAAGGAGTTTCCTTTTCAATGGAGGAGAACGATCGGCCCAGCTTGTTTAATGTTCCTGTGTTTGGTAGCTGCTGCTGCTGGTTATTCGCAGGATAACAATCCATCGGAAACTTTGTTCTCAGGACCCCAAGTCGGAGAGCTTGTCGCGCCATTCTCGATTAGCGGAGTGTTTGACGAAAAAGCGGGAGTGAAGTTTGATCCGGTGAGTCAGGCAGGAGACAAACCACTGCTTTTGCTGTTTGTTCATCAGGCGAATCGACCTTCCATTGCCATGACTCGGGTGTTGATGAATTATGTCCATGAACGTAAAGAGAAAGATGTCGAAAGCTGTGTCGTGTGGCTCACACCCGATCCCACTCAGGCGGAGAATGATTTAAAGAGAATGCGTCATGCGCTTCCGGAAAAGACCGTCATAGGAATCTATTCGGATGGTGTAGAAGGACCTGGCTCTTATGGACTGAACCGACAAATGACACTTACTATCCTGCTAAGCCACCGCGGTAAAGTCTTAGCAAATCATGCACTGATACAACCAAGCCTACAGGTGGATCTCCCTGAGATCATCAAGTCGATCGTAGAACATGTCGGAGGTGAAATGCCTGACATTAAGCGGTTGCAGGAGTCTCAAATGGGAAATAGGAATTCGCGGCCGATGGCTAACGGAAATATTGATTCCCAAATCGTGGAACAACTTCGCTCAAGGGTTCGCCCTTTGATTCAACTCGATGCTTCGGAGCAGCAGGTCGATCAAGCTGCTGAAGATATCGAGAAGTGGATTGCTGATAAACCTGCAGCAAAGAAAGAAGTTGGGCGAATCGCGCGGACGATTGTGGGAAGCGGTAAGTTAGAGAACTACGGAACACCTCGGGCCCAAGCCATTTTGCGGCAGTGGGCGAAGACATATGGCGAGATGAAAGAAGAATCTGATAAGCGATAACGGTTGAGTCCGTAATTTCTATGGTCCTAAATCGAACTCTGTTAATGGTTCTTCTGTTTGGCTCGGTAGCCACCGCGGATGAGCCTCTGTATTTCGATACGACTGTGTTGCCCATTCTAACTAAAGCAGGTTGCAATTCGGGCGCGTGCCATGGTGCAACTGCTGGAAGAGGCGGTTTTCGATTGTCGCTTTGGGGCAGTGATTCTTCAGCGGACTATTCGGCAATTGTCAATGATTGGGAAGGGAGGCGCGTTGACCGCGTTAATCCTTCGAATAGTTTG
>JBEGUT010000575.1:0-3405 GCA_041178745.1 Planctomycetota bacterium
TTGGAACGCCCCCACTACAGCAATTAATTCAGACCCTACCTTTGGGTTGGCGCAGAGCCTTTCCAGGATGGAAATCCCGTGCTAGCTGTGCCTACTACATCAAGTTTTCCGATTCTTCCGACGATGATAGGAGAGATGTGGGGTGGAGTAGAGTAGCGTTGGTTCCGTAGGGCCAGTTTCGTTTTCTGCTCAATGAGAGTGACAAAACAACGGAATACACCTGTGCAGATAATCTCAGTCATTATTGAGATGGAAAACGCGTCGGTGGTCAGCTGGGAACTGGTTTCAGCAAACTTGCTTAAACTGAAACAGCAATTGACTGAATACGCCAATTCTTCAGTGAAATCCTATGAGCTGATATTCGCCCTGTCGGGAAACGAAGAAGATGCAACCACACTACTTCATGAAATACAATCACGCGTACCTGGACTGTCCGACGTATCGAAGTTGTCCGTGGTACCTGTCGAAAATGGACGCTATTACGAACTTAAGAATGCTGGCCTTCTTCACTCGACAGGCGATGTCGTCATTTTTCTTGATTCCGATTGCACGATTGAATCCCAATGGTTGGAAAACCTGCTCCAACCCTTTCAACGATCAGGAATACACGCTGTTAATGGTTACACCTACTTAGCGTACGAAGATTTCACCTCACGGATTCTAGCCTTAACCTGGCTGTTCCCCCTTCGCGATCATGATGATCGTATTGCGAAGCGTCGGGCGCTCAACATGAACAATTGCGCGTTCACGGGCGATTGGATTCGTTCGAATCCCTTCGAGATCGATAACGGATTCAAGGTAAGTTGCTCTAAGCTTTCAGCAAAATTAGCAGCTGATCACATCGCTATCGAACGGGCACCTGCTTATGCCAGCCATGCTCCGTTGCGAGGATGGCGTTTTATCGCCTGGAGAGCTTGGGTGACAGGACGAGATGCCGATCGCAAGTACGTAGCTCTTCGATCCTCCAACATCTTAGCGCGTCTTATCAACGCACTGAAATTCAATTGGAAACTCGGCTCACGATCGCTGCATCGAGTCGCGACCCGTTATCGGATGGTTGGCATGCCTCTGATTCACATGCCTATCGCACTTCTAGTCGCGTTCGCGTTTTCATCGATTACTCTCATCGGGCAATGCTTACACGTGCTCGGCTTCCGAAAAGAACATCCCGAATCCATTCCCACCTATGCGGAGTTTACGTAATGCTCCCATGTAACCCCACCATCAGTATTATCACACCCAGCTTTCAACGTGCAGCCACCTTGGCTCGAGCGATCCGTAGCGTACAAGCGCAAAGCTTTACAGACTACGAACACTTAATCATTGACGATGGCTCCACCGATGGAACTAGAGAGTTGATCCGACAGATTGCTGATCCTCGAATCCGCTACATACGATTTGACAGCTGGCAAGGCGCAAATGCCGCTCGAAACGCAGGGATTGAGGCTGCACAAGCTTCCTGGCTAACCTTTCTTGACTCCGATGACGCTTTTTTACCTCATCGCTTGCAAGCGACCGTCAACAGAATTGAGCAATCGGATGTTACGCCATTGATCATTAGCTCCTTCCAGGTACAGAAACCTGGAAAAATATCCCAATCCATCAATCCATCTCGAATTTTAAATGGCTCGCAACTCGAGCGAGCTTTAATGGCCTACAAAATATTTATCGCTGGTTCCGCGATTACCGTACGAGCGGATAAGATCCGAGAAATCGGAGGGTTCCATCCTTCCATCATGCGATTGCAGGATCGGGAAGTTCTACTACGGCTCTCAGCAGTTACCGACGCACAACTGCTATCTGATGTCGATTGGGTAAAGCACACTTCACACGATTCGATTTCAGCTGCACCAAGCGGTTATGTCGCATCGCTTGCGGCCATGCTAAAAGTCAATCCACACCTCTGCCAGCGTTACCGACGCTTGATCGCCTTCCAAGTAGCGAGAGCCGTGTTACGCGAATTGCTTCATGGAAGGGTGGACGTGGCGGGCGAATCCCTTAAAGTCAATTACGAAAGCCCAGAACTAGGCTTCACTTTTGTGGAATTGCTACGCGAATATCTACTCTGCCATCGAGATAGAAAAATAATGGCACAGATTCTATCGAAAACATCTTCAGAGCTATCCCCCTCCTTGCCTTCAAAACCATCCATGAACACGAGTAAACAAGATCTTATAGGATCCTGCTGAACTTATAACAACGGCTTTTGATACCTCAATAAAGGAAAACATCGAACGATCTTTCGATCTGCCAAAGATACGACGACGTTTAGCCTTAAACTCTGATCTCGAAAGAGAGCAGAGTTTGGTGCACTATCACCAAGAAAGAGTCTTCGTTCTTCCCCAAATATCCGTAAGCGTCACGGTCGTCAAAAACTTTGTCCCAAAAGACTTACCCACCCACGTTTTTGGAATCATTAAATCCGTCGACCAAGAGGATGCTGAAATCCCAAACGACATCGGTGCGAAATAAGGTTTCGTTTTGTTGGGTGTATCGAGCCGACTGTTTGTCGTTGCATCAAATCCAATACGCTCATTGAGATCCAGCGTATGGCTGGCAACTGTCAATTTAGTTGACTTATTGACAATGCTGATTGACACGCGATTGAACAGCGGTTGCTCGTCGTCGGTGGTGATTCGTAAGCGTCCATCGATACTACTGGTGGGTTTGGTAACCAGACTTGCCGCGAGTGTATTGGTAGCCGTTGGGTTGGTGAGCAGCATGGGATGCACATGGGGATCGAATCCATAATTATTCGAACCGTACTGGGAAGTTGGGTTGGCTAACTGCCACTCCAGAGAGTAAGGAGTACCCACACGTAACTCCCAATGAAGATGATCCCCTACCGCTGTCCCTGAATGCCCTACTTTCCCAATCTGAAACCCCTGGGGTACCGATGGATTTTGATTCGCATTGGCTGCACTCTGCAAAGTCGGGTCAACACTGCTCAGGTGCATATAAAACGTGTAGAACGATGTCAGCGTCTTTCCTGCAAACAGTACAGGCTCAGGAAACGTATGCTTAAGAATAACCGTGAGTCCTCCATCGGTGTAAGTATTGATACCAAACAAAGTACCCGCAATGGGAGCAACCACTGGAGTGAACTCTGGCGCATCGATATCGATACCCCGATGCCAATCGTAGCTACCTGTTGAAACTTTGATACGTGGCCCAAACGTCGATTCGATTTCGTTAAAGGTGGTTCCACTTACCGGCCAAATTGCCGATGATCGCAGCGACTGAAACGCACTCGTCAAACTGACGGTCGCCGAGGGGGTATAGGAACTGCTTGAGAAGAACGCATCCCTTGAAATGGCATCATTAGGGGTAAGAGACGTATTTTGTTTTACTGGAATCTGCAAAGGCTCAGGCACGACAAAACTCTTCGTAAACCTAGCAAGGTTC
>JBEGUT010000576.1:0-3404 GCA_041178745.1 Planctomycetota bacterium
GCTTCGAAAGAATCGTGAGCGTTATGGTGAAATCCTCGACGATCACATGCAAGTGATCTCCTCAGCTTTCTATCTTCATTTGCTGGGGCTTTGTATTTTTCTCCCGACAATTGCGCTATGGTTAGCGACTAGCCAAGGCAATATTTGGGAATCGCCTTCGCGTAACATCGACTCGCGGAACGACTGGTGGACCTTGTTGTCTCAGACCGCGAGGCCGACGGGAATGATCTTTTTGATTCTCGGCTTGAGTATCTGGCTTCCGCGCGCGGTAGCACGCGCTGCCCCTGCTGGTTTTATCTATCACACTTGGCCGATCTGGCGAGTTGCTGGCTCCTTGATTTCTCCTTTCGCTGCGATTGGGGCGATCTTTGAGGCGATCGGCTTGAGACTTCGCGATCAGCAACCGGACGAACACTTTGAAGAAGAGTCCTTAGAAGACGAGATTCGCACCAAGATCGCCGCCGGGCAGCGCGAAGGTCTAGTCGGTGTAGGTGTCAGTGAAATGGTTGCCGGGGTAATGAATCTCGATGAAGAAGACGTCACTCGTATCATGACCCCCCGAAGTGCTGTGGACGCGATTGATGCCGATCTTCCCTGGCAAGAGATCCTTAAGCGAGTGGCGGATACGGGTCGAACTCGACTTCCCGTTTATCGTGAGACCCCCGATAACATTATTGGAATTCTTTACGCCAAAGATCTACTGCCACTGCTAACTTCAAATTCCGATAAAGCTGCGGTGGAAAAATTCTCGCTGCAATCGCTTTTGAGAAAACCTTGGTTTGTACCGGATACCAAACAAGTCGACGAATTGCTGAGGGACTTCCTTCACAATCGCAACCATATCGCGATTGTGCTTGATTCTTACCATCAATTTGTCGGGGTGGTGACCATTGAAGATGCGCTTGAACAAATCGTTGGCGAAATCGCCGATGAACTCGATGAAGAAGTGACCCACCTCGCGCGAGTCGTCGAGACTGGTGAGATTGTTGATGCGGAAGCGCAAGTGAGCATCGACGATTTAAATAAGAAATTTGGCTGGCACCTGCCCGAGTCGGACGATTACCATACGCTGGGAGGCTTGATCATCAGTCGCTTGGGTACAATACCGCCAGAATCCACCCAATTGCTGGTCGATGGAATCTCGATGGAAGTGACCAGGGCCACCAAAAGGCAAATCTTGCGGGTTAGGTTAAGATACGTAGGGAAGCAGAGCTTATTAGCCTCCTGAAATATGAATTTCGCCCAAGCAAAAAGGGACAAAGGTTCAGCAGTTACGATTAAATCGCTGTTCGCCAATTGCAACGGGAACTTCGGCAGAGAAGTTCTCAGAGGGTCAATTGTCGATAGTCGCCCAAAAGAATACACTGCTGCTTAGTTCTTTGTTCCATTCCCCGAATGATTTCCTCCGCGTTGCCCCGCGCTGTGTTGGAGTTCGATTATGCCCGCCGATAGTTCCAAGGAAAAACCATCTATGGTGAATGCCCGGTTGACTTTGGAGGAAAAAGACTACGAGTTTCCTGTCGTTATTGGGACGGAAAACGAAAAAGCGGTCGACATTTCGAATCTATTGAAGAACACAGGTTACATGACCCTCGATGAGGGTTACATGAACACCGGAGCGACGACCAGCACGATTACTTACCTGGATGGTGATCAAGGGGTCCTGCGATATCGAGGTTACCCGATTGAGCAGTTGGCTGTTCATTGTGATTTTGTTGAAGTGAGCTATCTGCTCATTCACGGCGAACTCCCCGATAAAGCGCAGCTGGAAGAGTTTCGAGAACATATCCGTCGGCACACGATGCTGCACGAAGATATGCGAAGTTTTTACAACGGCTTTCCGCGAGATGCTCACCCGATGGCGATTTTGTCGTCGGTGGTGGGAGCTCTGTCGACTTTCTATCAAGACTCTCTTGATGTTCACAATCCAGATCAAGTGATGATGTCGATTTATCGCTTGATGGCCAAACTCCCCACGATTGCCGCCTACAGTTTCAAAAAACACACGGGCCAGCCATTTGTATATCCGCAAAATAGCCTGGGCTACTGCGAAAATTTCTTGCGTATGATGTTTGCCGTTCCCAGCGAACCGTACGAACCAGACCCTGACTTTGTATCCGCCCTAAATTTGTTGCTCGTTGTCCACGCAGACCACGAGCAGAACTGCAGCACATCGACGGTGAGAATGGTCGGTTCTTCAAATGCCAACCTCTTTGCGTCCATTTCGGCAGGCATCTGCGCCCTGTGGGGACCTTTGCATGGTGGCGCCAACGAAGCGTGCGTGCAAATGCTGCAGCAGATTGCCGACGATGGTGGCAACGTCAAGAAGTACGTCGATATGGCCAAGGACAAAAAGAGCAATTTCCGACTGATGGGGTTTGGTCATAGGGTCTATAAGAATTACGATCCTCGAGCCAAGATCATCAAGGCGGCCTCCGATCGACTATTGAGTAAACTGCACGTCAAGGACCCACTCTTCGATGTTGCTCAGCAATTAGAAGAAGTCGCCCTCAAGGATCCGTATTTCATTGAGAGAAAACTTTACCCGAACGTCGATTTTTATTCGGGCGTTATCTATCGAGCGATGGGAATTCCGGTGCAAATGTTTACGGTTCTCTTCGCGATGGGACGATTGCCTGGTTGGATTGCCCACTGGCTGGAAATGCATCGTTCGCCCACCAAGCGAATCTGTCGACCACGCCAAGTCTACACGGGCCCTGCTCTCCGCGAATTTACTCCGATCGGCAAGCGTTAACAGCGATGGCGTGCCGGGTGATATGAGTCCATTAGCCCTAGTGAAACTCCCCCTGGGGCTTTACAATTCGGGATTCTCATAACACACGGTTTCCGTGACGGGAGTCTCGCATCGATGAATAATTCTGTGGCCAAGGATCAAAAGGGCCGCTCGCTAGCGTCAAGTCTTTCCACGTTAGGCGGAAATCTGTCTGAAGAGCGCGTCCTCGTGCTAGATTTCGGTTCTCAATACGCGCAGCTTATCGCACGTCGAGTTCGAGAACAAAATGTTTATTGCGAGATCGTGCGAGCAGACATTTCTCTCGATGCGATTCGGCGCAGAAATCCCAAAGGGATCATTTTGTCGGGTGGCCCTGCCAGCGTATATGAAGCCGGCGCACCGCGATGCCATCCCGAACTTTTTGACCTCGGAATTCCGGTCCTAGGAATCTGCTACGGAATGCAACTCACCTGCGATACGCTCGGAGGCAAGGTTCAGCATTCAGCTCGACGCGAGTTCGGAAGAGCCAGTTGCATGGTACTAGACCGCAACGGCTTGACCGATGGACTGCCCGATGAAATGGAAGTTTGGATGAGTCATGGTGATCAGGTAACGCAGTTACCAGAGGGCTTCTCCGCGATTGCCAAAACAAGCACTTGTCCGATGGCTG
>JBEGUT010000577.1:0-3403 GCA_041178745.1 Planctomycetota bacterium
TGGGCCATGGTAAAACGGCCATTGAAACGGGCTAAGTGAATCGATGGTTCAGAGAATCAGTAGGCGGAAAGTAGCTTAGGGGTAGTCATGAAGATTTTGGTGGCAAAAAATCGGGATGGAATGGGGAAATACAGCGGCAATCGCGGGGCTGAATTGTTAGCTGCTGCGATCGATCGCTACGGTTTTGCCACGCTGGTCGTGGCCACGGGATCGTCGCAGTTCGAAGTGCTTGCTAATTTGGTAGCGAGTCCCAAGGTAGATTGGACCAAGGTCGATGCGTTTCACTTAGACGAATACATCGGGGTCTCAAAGGAACATCCCGCTTCGTTCTGCGGCTATTTGGCAGAGCGTTTTGTTGAGCGTGTTCCGTTGCGATCGTTTCATTATCTGGATGGAACCAAGTCGGCCGCTGAGGTCGCTCGTGAGGCCTCCGAAAAACTACGTAATCGCCGGATCGATGTGGCGATGGTGGGGATCGGTGAGAACGGTCATCTGGCTTTTAACGATCCGCCGGCCGATTTCAGTACTGACGAGCCTTACATCATCGTGGAACTGGATGAGGCTTGTCGAAGGCAGCAGGTTGGGGAAGGCTGGTTTGCGTCACTTGAAGATGTCCCCAAGCAAGCTATAAGCATGTCGATTCGTCAGATGATGAAAGCTGAAAATATTATCTGTAGTGTTCCCGATGTGCGCAAGGCCCTAGCGGTCAGTAAATCGGTCGAAGAGCCTGTTTCGCCGCAGATTCCTGCATCGATTCTGCAGCAGCATCCCAAGGTCGAGTTGGTGATCGACGATGCAGCAGCCGCTTTATTGTCCGATGCAACATCAAGCCAAGTGATACGTGTGTAATGGCCGCATCACAAGAAAAAAGGCTTTGCGACGGAACATTCGATTTGCAAATCAACGGTGCGTTTGGCGTTGATTTTTCATCCTGTGATCTGACGCTAGAGGAACTCGAGCGTTGCTGCGAGCGACTTCGTAATGAAGGGGTCGCTGGGATCTTAGCGACATTTATTACGGATCGCTTGGAGAATCTTGAAGCGGCTATTTCGAGGTTGATCGGCTATCGCGAGCAGAGTCGAGCGATTCAGGGTATCCTTCGTGGATTTCATATCGAAGGTCCCTTTCTAAGTAGCAAAACGGGCTTTGTTGGCGCGCATGATCCACAACGCACCATGGATGCAACACGGGGGGCGGCCGAGCGACTTTACGATGCTGCTCAAGGTTTGTTGAGGATATGGACGGTTGCACCTGAGAGAGATGCTCGCGGAGAAGTCACCGCATGGCTGGCTCAGCATGGTGTGCGAGTGGCGATCGGTCACAGCGATGCATCGCTCGCAGAGATTCGAGTCGCGATCGATGCAGGTGCGTCGCTCGTGACGCATTACGGAAATGGTTGTCCGCAGTTATTAGGGCGGCACGATAATGTGTTGCAGCGATTATTGAACCAATCGGATCGATTGATGTTTGGGGTGATTGCCGATGGTGTTCATCTTCCGAAGTTTTTTCTGGAGAACCTGCTGAAGATTTTGGGGCCCAAAAAAATGTTCGTGGTAAGCGACGCCATTCATGCGGCTGGATGTGGGCCGGGGCTGTACCGTTTGTCCGGGCAGGAGATCCGAGTCGGCGAAGATGGAATACCGCGGACGCCCGATCTTCAGTATTTAGCCGGTTCAGGGTGGACTCAACGGCGGATGGATGTTTGGATGGCCGAAGAGTTAGAGTGGTCGTTTGATCTGCGTAGAGAATTGCTCGTGGACAATCCGCGGCAAATAATTGACCGCTGATGATGTGGATACGGGTTGCTTCTTGTTATCCGCGAGGCTTTAGGCGGCCGAAGAGCTTGTCTGGGCCGCCGGCGATGACGATTCGTTGTTTTCGAGAGTTGGAAATCGTTTTGAGAAGAGCCAGCGTTCGAGCCAATTCGCTTTTCGCAAACGTGGGTCGCTGACAGAAATGGTATGGACTTTTCCACGGCGTGTTTTCACGACTAGGTTCCCATCGTTTCTAACTTCGGTCACCAGCCAGTACTTATCGACTTGGTAGGTGTAAAGTTCGCCGTGAGGTGAGGGGCTAACGTTTTTCGCGCGGCGTCCTGGGCTAACACCGAATTTGTCGAGAGTCAGGACAACTTTGTCGCCGATTTGGAAATGGTTACTTCGCATCAAGGAACCTTTGCAAAGCCTTACAAGGGCTGGGAAAATAGCGGTAGCGGTTTTACGCCTTTCGGAAATGAACAACTGGATTGAGCGAAAGAGCTGCGTAGATTTTTGCGGTCTCGTTCGTCAACCCCCTAACATTTACCCCCTACTTCTTAATTCATACTTTTTGTCTTAACGGAAGTCCAGTGCGACTTCATACAATCATCATCTTCCGAAACATTTTTCTCGTTAAAAGGTTTCGGTTTTTATGGACATTCTGACTTTTCGTTACTTCGGCAGAGGATGTGTCGTGGACTTTGGTTCGGCTTCGAAGGCTTTCCAGCAATCGCTTATTTAGTTTTTCATCCTCAAGATAGACACTCGGCTGTTCCCGATGGTGAAGGTATTGGGAAGATTTTTTCAACCAGCGGTTGGTTGCGGTACGAAGAGTCGGCTTGGGTGTTAAATGGAATAGCAGGGATTGGCATGTTCTGAACATTTAAGGGGTGGAGATGTGAGCGAGCAAATACCCGAAGAGCAACATGCTCAGGATGCTAGAAAGCCTATGGATTTCTCCAAGCGACAAGGCGTTGAGAGTGGGGTGCCGAAACGAGTTCTGTTTGTTTGTTTAGGGAATATCTGCAGGTCGCCAGCGGCGGAGGGAGTTTTTGCCGACTATGTTCGTCGGTGTGGCGTGGAGGATCGGGTATTTATTGATTCGGCGGGAACGGCTGGTTACCACATTGGAAAACGGGCTGACCCGCGAATGAGGGCTGCGGCGGCGAGGCGTGGTATCGAGTTAACAAGCGAAGCTCGTTTGCTGTCGTCTCGCGATTTGAGTGAATTCGATCTGATCGTGGTCATGGATCGCGACAATTATCGAAATACGCTGGCGTTAGCTCATGGTGCTCCCACCCAGAACGTACGGATGCTCAGTGAGTTTTTGGATGCTTCAGAGGGGTGGCCACAAGAAGTGCCAGACCCTTACTACGGAGGCGAAGAGGGATTCGAGTTTGTGCTCAACATGCTGCAGGCTGCCATGCCCCGACTGGCAGGAGAATTGCTGGGGAAATCCGCATTTTCGTAGGCTTTCAAGCGAACTCAGGAAGAGGCGATTGCGCAGTGGGTATTATCGGAGAAGTTGTGATTTGTGCTGATTTTTGAAGATAAATCGTTGAGATCAGTGCTTGGGTGTCGAGTGTTGAGAAGTGGGGAAAAAGATTGAGTCGATGGTTTTTGGCCAAGTTTGTTTCTAAAGTTGC
>JBEGUT010000578.1:0-3383 GCA_041178745.1 Planctomycetota bacterium
TCCGACTCATCCTTACGCAGCCCGAGCTTTCGCAAACCGTTTTTGGGCTCACTTCTTCGGACGGGGGCTTGTTGAGCCTCTCGATGATATCCGTACAACAAACCCAGCATCTCATCCTGAGTTACTCGACCGATTGACTGCGGAGTTAATTCGTAAGAAATATAGTCTGAAGCATTTCATGAGAGATCTGGTGATGTCGAACGCGTATCGACGCCTTAGCGCTGCGGCAGAGGAAAGAAAATTTCCAGATTCCTTTTACGTTTATGGACCGAGGAAAACTCTGACTCCAGAAGTAACTCTCGACTTGATCAGTGATGCGACGGGTACAGTAACATCATTCCCAGATACTCGATGGGGAACTAGGGCTATTTCGCTCCTGGATCCGAGAACTCCTTCCTCATCTCTCGATTCGCTCGGTCGATGTTCGATACCCAGTTCCTGTTCAAGTGAAGCAGCCCGCCCTTCTCTTGCGATGATGCTCCATTGGATCAATGGAGATACTTTAAACGAACGCATCGTCGATAGAAACGGGACCCTGGTCAGGGTGTTGGAATCTTCGCCGAACAATCCATTGATCCTGAAGCAACTCTATTTGGTAACACTAAATCGCTTCCCTACTCGGTCGGAAGTATCCTTTTGGCTCGAGCAAGGGCTTGAAGATAGTTCACTAGACCGGAAAGCATTTTTCGAAGATCTTTTTTGGAGCTTGCTTACGTCCAACGAGTTTCTCGAGAATCAGTGATTATCCGTACCGGTAGTTCATTTGGTACTTTTAGGTGTTTTTTCGATGTCCAACAGCCACTTATCGAGACGCAGTTTTATTCGACTCGGCTCTATTCCCATGCTGGGGCTAGGTTGGCAGCAAGTTCTTCAGCATCGCATCGCTTCTGCTGCCATCGAAAGTTCAAAAGCTAAGTCGTGTATTCTCGTGTGGCTGGATGGTGGACCAAGTCACCTTGAAACATTCGATCCAAAGCCAGAGGCACCAGCCGAAATACGTGGACCCTTTCGTTCGATTCCAACCAAGGTGGATGGGCTCTCCATCAGCGAGTTGATGCCGCGCACGGCGGCAATCGCCAATCGTTGCTGCATCATTCGTTCGATGACCTCTCCGCTCGGTGAACACAATATCGCGAATCACTACATGTTGACAGGATATCAGCCGACTCCCTCGCTGACCTATCCAAGTTATGGCTCAGTAGTTTCTCATCTAAATAATTCGTCGACTAAATTGCCTGAGTATATTGCCCTTCAGGAATATCGTCCGACGGCAGGTGCTGGTTTTTTAGGCCATCGCTTTGAACCGTTTCTTGTTCCTCGCGATCCTCTTTCCGGGAAAATAGCTCCTCGCGATCTCACATTTTATCCAGGCTTGGATGAAGCTCGTTTAAATCGACGACGAAGGTTTATCCAGCAACTTGAGACTCTCGAAGATCGATTGCAAGAAACGAAACAATTTGGAAAGTTGACCGAGACCTCAACTGTTTCGGAAGAGAATTCATTACTCCACCAAGCTTATGAAATCATACTAAACCCTGCGACCCGTAATGCCTTTCAATGGGAGAGTGAACCCGAGACAATTCGTGCTCTTTACGGTGAGCATACTCTTGGTCAGTGTTGCTTACTTGCAAGACGATTGGTAGAGAGAAATGTACCCTTTATCAATATTCAAAATAACGACTGGGACACCCATGCTGATCTTGTATTACGACTGAAGCAAGGCTACGCCGGTGCAAAAGAAGGAGTAGGCCTAATACCGAATCTCGATAAAGCTCTTTCAGCGTTGATTTCAGACTTGTCACAGCGAGGTCTTCTTGAGCAGACGTTGGTGATTGTCATGGGAGAGTTTGGGAGAACTCCGAAGGTTAATACGACAGGTGGACGCGATCACTGGCCGCGAGTATTCAGCATTTTTATGGCTGGTGGAGGAACAAAGGAAGGCTATGTTCATGGAGCAAGCGATAGAACGGGGGAGAGTCCTCGCGAAGGAGCGGTCACGCCTGCGGATTTAGCTTGCACAATTTATAGCCTACTAGGGATTTCTCCTGAAACACGACTTTTGACACCTGAAGGTCGGCCGATATCTGTAAATTCGACCGGTCGCTGTGTTAAGGAGATTATCGCATGAGAAATTATCTCGCTCCAAGATTCGGAATATTACAGTCAGTAGCAATAGAAATATTACGAGCCGTCAGTCTATTAGTATTCATTCAAGCAAATGAAATTATTGCCGAAGAAAAGATAGCGGATAATACGGTTGCCTCTAATGCACCCGTGACGGCAATGTATTACCTGGCAAGTTCCAGAGAGTTCATCGCATCCAGCGATGGAGACCTTCGCTCCTACTCACCAAAAGAGATAAAGGTAGTTCGACGCTTACCTACAAAAATGTCGATCATTCACGACATCGCCTTTTCGCACGATCATACAAAAATGGTTGTTGCTGGTGGTACTCCCGGCGAGACAGGAAAGGTCATGATCTATTCCTGGCCAGATGCGAATTTGATTTTTGAGAAAACGATTGCCGACGAGGTTATCTACTCCGTTGCCTGGAACCCTGGCGAGACATTGATTGCCGGTGCTTCGCTGAATGGAAAAGTGATTCTCTGCGATGCGAAGACCCTCGAAACAAAATACGTTATCGATGCGCATCCAGGAGGATGTACTTCTGTTGTCTTCTCATCCGCAAACGAAAAGCTTATTACCGGTGGACGAGATGCATCTATTCGAATTTGGGATATCGATTCGGGAGTTCCTATTCGGACACTTTCCCAGCATAGTAATAGCATTCTGAAGCTACTGAACGCCCCGAACGGCTCAAAGCAAAACACACTTATGGCATCGGTCAGTCTCGATCGTACCGTACGACTATGGGATACGATCACAGGCCGGATGATCCGCTTCGTTCGGTTGCCAACCCCTCCTATCGATGCAGTATGGGAGAGAGCTCAGCAGGAAGTACTTTTGCTGTGGGCTGTTTGCGAGGATGGACGTGCTAGACTTGTTAATCTTGCTGACGCATCCGTCGAGCAAGATATATTTGTCACCCCCCACCACCCTCACGCGATGATTTCTCTCGACGATCAAATTGTGGTTGGAGGGAGCGAGGCATCGCTTGTGGCTGCGAGGAAAACTGCTGCGTTGAGTCGTGTCAAATTATCTGACAACGGACAAGACTTCGTGTTGGCGGATTCAGGGGAAGCATTTCGTGTTCGGGGGTTCAATTACGATCACGATGCTAAGGGAGATCTACTTGAGGACTATTGGGAGGAGCAATGGTCGAAAGTAGAAGAAGACTTCGGAGAGATGCAGAGATTAGGAGTCAACACAGTTCGAATTCATTTACAGTTTTCTAAATTCATGAATTGCCCTACGGAGCCTAA
>JBEGUT010000579.1:0-3370 GCA_041178745.1 Planctomycetota bacterium
CGCCAATCAAGTCGCTTTTCTGGATCAGTCAAAATCTGAGAAGAAACTTGCCTTAGTGCTGCTCAATTTGTCCGGCAGCGAACCAGCTGGCACACCCGTAGCTGCAGGATCCGGCTTGCTTGTTCCCCTTCGCAATGGCCAATTGGTCTACGCCGATCCTGCGACCGGCCGCGCTTTGGCAAGCCCATTTCAGCCACCACTTGAAGCAGGTGACAAAGTCACTTGGGTCGAGCCGGCAATCGCTGCCGATGCCAAATCGTTTATCATCGCCAACAGCAAACAGAAAATCTATCGAATCAATATCGGTAACAGCTTAGAGGCTGCCTTGGAAGCCGATCTTGAACAACCACTTCGTGGTCGTCTCGTCCCAGTCGGAACCTGGACGGTTGGTGTATCGGGAGGTGCGGTGAGTGATACGCTACGCCTGTTCGAAACGGACACTCTGAAAATTTCCAAGAGTACTCCTTTGCAAGGTAAAGTGACCTGGGGTCCTTATCTTGTTGATCAAAGAATATGGCTGCACACGGAAACCGATGGCCTCTGCTGCTTTGATGAAAGCCTCACTTTGATATGGCAAGTTCCTCTCAACGGCACTGCGCTTGTCGATGCACCGATCGTGACCCCAACCGGTGCATTGATCCTTGCTCGAGAAGGACGTATCTGGAAGATTGAGCCTGCTGCCGGCACACTCATGGGTACGATCTCAGCAGGAGAACCCATCACGGGAACGGCTCTCCTTCAAGACTCATCTTTGTTACTCGGTGGCGAGGAAGGAGTCATTCTGCGAGTCGATACCAATGCGGTTGTCAACAATGCGGAAACAACTCCAGGCAAGGAGCAGCCCTAATGCAGAGAAAGAGTCTTTGCTCGTTAGGGGTGATCCTACTGATCAGCTTAGCCAGCTATGGCTTCGCGCAGGAAGGAAGTGCGCAGCCACCCAAGAACGCTAAGGATTACGAACTCCCGATCATCGATCAGGATGCTTTTGACAAGATTTTTATAAAAGCAGCATCGGGGGGTGAAGTCATTAAGGTGGCACCGCTGCCTTTCCCAAGCCGTGAAGTCCCCGCACCCGAACCTGGCAAGAAGCTACAGATCACCTGGCTTGAGCGTCCCGACGAGAAATATGAAATCGATTGGGCCGATATCGAAAAGATCGAACTCTACGAACAGATGATCATGAATGAGATCGATAGCATGTCGACTGCTAACGATTTCTCCGGTGCCTTCCGCTACATCGGTTTCCTTTATCGCAAATATCCCAAGACACCTAACCTCGACCAACTGCGACGAAGGTTGCTTCTTAAAAATGGAGCTTGGCTCTTCAGCCAAAAGCAGTACGAAGCAGCATTGGTCGTTATGGAAAGCCTCTATCGCGATGATCGTCGCTTTGAAGCAGAAAAAGTGAGCACTGCTATTTCTAAGTTGGCCGATACGCTGATCGGCGATGCGATGGCCGCGAATAACTTACCACGGGCACAGCAATGGATTCGGCGGTTCGATACCGAACTGGCTGATCTCAAAATCGAAGGTGTCGAAAAATGGAAAAACGAACTAGCCTCGATGGCAAAACAAAAGTTCGATGAAGCAATCGCTTTAAAAGGGCAGGAGAAATATCGCGAAGCTAAAAGTGTTGCTCAAGCTGTGATCGCTACTTGGCCTGAACTCGAAGGCGTTAACGAACTGATTGCGGAACTCGATACCATCTATCCAGTGGTGCGTGTCGGTGTAATGCAAAAAGCTGTTAGGTTTGATCCCTCCAACATTATCAATTGGTCAGCTCGTCGAGCAGGGAACCTGACCGATCGCTCTCTTTTTGAACTGAGAAAAATTGGCACAGAAGGAGGCAGCTATCAGTTCCCACTGGGGAGTTTTCGCCAAAGCGACGATCGAAAAGAACTACTGATGTCGCTGAATGGTTTTGACGGAAAATCGGTAAGGCAATGGGATGCCTACTGGCTGAGCCAATGGATTGCCAGTCGGGCCAATCCTAACTCACCTGAATACCAACCGACATGGGCATCGATCTTTCGCGATGTGGTCGTTACCGCTCCGGGCGCTATTAACGTGCGACTTCGCAATCCGCACGTCCTTCCCCAAGCCTTGATGCAATGGCCCTTTCCCAAAGAACTTTTTGCTTCACAACTTCCACCTGCGGAGCTAACCAAACTCCAGGGACTCTATTCATTGGGCCCAACCGATGAATTGACTACAGCTTTCTTACTGCGTGATCGCAATTCTCGAGTCGAGAAACAACCCATCGAAATCGCTGAGAAGTACTACACGGATCCCGATTTAGCTCGCAACGATCTGCTGCGAGGTGAGATCGATGCCATTGATCAAATCTTTCCTGCCGATGCTGCTCGCCTCGCTACGGTTCCAGAATTACGTGTTGATACATACGCTCTTCCTACGGTCTATTCGATTATCGTCCGTCCCACTAAACATGCTTACCTAAAGAAACTTGAGTTTCGTCGGGCCCTTCTTTATGGACTTGATCGCGAGAAACTTTTGTTTCAAGAGATCTTGGGTAGCGTGAACAAGGAAGATGCGCGATTGATCAGCGGTCCATTTCCTGCGGGTACCAGTGTCGATGATCCATTGGCTTATGCTTACGACTTCTCGATTGCTCCCTACCCTTATCAGCCACGCTTAGCCAAACTGCTCGTCACGCTAACACAAAAGCAACTCGAAGAAGTAGCTAAGAAGACCGAGAAGACCCCAGAAAAACTTACCACCATTCGACTTGGAGTTCCTTCTCTTGAAGCAATGCAAGTCGCTGGAGCCGCTATGGTTCAGCAATGGCAAGTGATTGGGATTCCGGCCGAATTAGTCGTTCTCCCTCCAGGAGAAACACTCGATCAGGATGGAAGTTGCGATTTAGTCCTAGCTTCTGCAGCGATTTGGGAACCTGCCACGGATGCCGAACGATTGTTGGGAGATGGCGCACCCGCTGCTGCCGACGATCCATTTATCGTTCAAGGACTTCGATCGCTTCGTTCAGCTCGGAATTGGCGCGAGGTTCGAACGCGTACCCAAGAATTACATCGATTGGTTCACTACCACCTTCCCATTCTTCCACTGTGGCAAATCGTAGATCGCTTTGCAGTTCGCAAGAGCGTGCAAGGTGTCGCCTCGCAACCAGCCTCTCTCTATCAGGATGTACAGCGATGGCGTCTGAAGTGAATCTACTCCCTCAACAACGGTTGGTGAAAATGCACAAACCTGACTCCAGGCGAGGATATGTGAAAACAGTTTGGCTGCTCGTCTTACAACTGCTAGTTGTTAGCCAATGTGCAATCCCAGCGTCGGCTCAGGAGATTTGGGAATTCTCGCCTTACCGTGTACAGACTTGGCTAGCCGTTGATCC
>JBEGUT010000580.1:0-3368 GCA_041178745.1 Planctomycetota bacterium
AACTATGCGTCGTTTTCCATCATCGCGGCTGATTTGATTCGGACCATCTCCATCCTCAATCGTCGCCAACTTTGACAAAGGAACTCGACCATTGGGTGTCTCAATTAAGATTTGGCTCAAGCCCTCAACCGAGCGAGCTGACTCGGGTAAGCGCACGACCAGTGCAAAACGCCGACCGCCTTCCACAATTTGTGTGATTTTTTCGCCTTCCACCAAGCTTTGTAAAGTAGAAAGCACTTGTGGCGCTGGAATTCCATACTGAGCTGCGGCGGCATAGTCAATGCGAACCTTGATTTGCGGTGCCAACACTTGCTTTTCAATTTGCAAATCAGCGATACCAGGAATAGTCGCTAACTGTGCACGAAGTGAATCGGCTTGCCCGCGTAAACCATCCAAGTCATCCCCAAATATTTTGATAGCGATTTGTGATCGCACACCTGACAACATGTGATCGATTCGGTGAGAAATGGGTTGTCCGATTTCAAGTGCAGCGGGTAAATTCACAAGGCGAGATCGGATATCTGCCTTGATTTCATCCATGCTGCGGTTCAACTCTGCCGTAGGCTTAAGCCCAACGTCCAGCTCACTCACATGGACGCCTTCTGCATGCTCATCAAGCTCAGCTCGTCCGCTTCGACGACCGACATGGGTGACCTCTGGCACTTGCTTAACTAAGACCTCAGCTTGTCTGGCTAAGGCCGTTGTTTCAGACAAGGTCACACCGGGATTTAAGCGCAATCCAATCAGCAATGTTCCTTCGCTAAATGGCGGCAAGAAAGTCTTAGGAAAGAACGGAACTGCCGCAATCGCCGTTAGCACAGCTATACCAGAAGTAATCAATGCAATCTTAGGCTTGTGCAGAATACTTTGAAGACTGTTTGCGTATCGGGTTTTGAGCCATATTAAAACCTTGGTGTCGCCATGATCCAAGTTCTTCATTGATGGAAGAAGGTAATAACTCAGCACTGGGGTGATGGTCACTGAAACAAGCAAGGATGCCAAAGTAGAAACGATGAAAGAAATACCCAAGGGAACAAAGAGCTTGCCCTCCAATCCGGGCAATGCAAACAACGGAATAAAAACTAGGACGATGATCACCGTGGCGTACAAAATGGCAGATCTAACTTCCATTGAGGCTTTTGCCACAACTTCCAGGGGATTAAGGCGATGCTGCGGATGTTTTATGCGGTCTTCTTTTAACCTTCGCAGAATGTTTTCTACGTCAACAACTGCGTCGTCGACCAAACCGCCAATAGCAATGGCCAACCCACCAAGTGTCATGGTATTGATAGACAGACCAAAGTACTTAAATACCAAAGAGGTAATGAAGATTGATACAGGAATCGCTGTCAAAGCGATGATGGTGGGTCGGACCGTGCCCAAGAAAAAGAACAAAATCACAGCTACAAAAACAGATGCACCAATCAATTTACCTTGCAGCGTATTGATGGACGCTTCGATGAAGCTTGCTTGTCTGAACGTGACTCGGGGGGCTTCCATGCCAGCTGGCAAGGACGATTTCAAGCCCAGCAGGGCATCTTCAATTGCACGGGTTAGAGCAATCGTGTCAGCCGTTGGCTGCTTTTGGATGCCAAGAATGACTGCAGGCTTTCCCTCAAACCCAGCGTCACCACGCTTTAATGCCGCAGCAAAAGTGATCTCGGCAATTTGACGTAACAGGATCGGTTGTCCATTTTTTGAAGTCACTGCCAGATTTTTCAAATCATCTAACCGGGAAGTTCGTCCAAGGTTGCGAATTAGGTATTCCCGACCGTTCAGCTCTAAAAAACCACCTGATGTGTTAGCGGAAAAACCTTTCAGCGCAGCTTCCATCTGGTCGTGAGAAATCCCCAATTCAGCCATGCGAGCTGTATTAGGTTGCACTTGAAACTGACGAACCTCGCCACCAATCGGGATGACTTGCGCGACACCGGAAACTGACAGTAGGCGGGGACGCAAAACCCAGTCTGCATATTCTCGAACTGCCATGGCCGAGATCTTCTGCGTATCGACGGGTATAGCGATTTGCATGATCTCACCCATGATGGAGCTAATTGGCCCCATGCGCGGAAGAATGCCTACCGGGATGCCGCCCTCCATAGCTGAAAGTCGTTCGGATACTAACTGTCTTGCGCGAAAGATGTCTGTATCCCATCTAAAAGTCACATACAGAAAAGACAAACCGGCTGAAGAAATTGATCTGACGGATTCGACGCCAGGCAAGCCGTTCATCGCAGTCTCTAGTGGGAATGTGATGAGTTGTTCCACCTCCTCAGGAGCCATGCCACCTGACTCGGTCATGATGGTCACGGTGGGTTTGTTCAAATCAGGAAAAACATCCACAGGCGTTTTTGTCAACGTGAATGCACCGTAAGTCATCAACACGACACTAGCGATGATCACCAGCAATCGATTGGCTAAACTGTTTTCAAGTAACCACTTAAACATATCAGCGCACCTGGTTAATCAATGTTGCACCTTGTGCCGCGATTAGATCGCCACTTTCAAGACCCGATGTAACTGCAACCCGCGTACCGTCTAAGGGTTCAAAAGTAATCGTGCGAGGCGTGAATCTCTCAGCGGCTGTTTTGACCCAAACAATAGACTGATTGGCAGGATTCTTCATCAACGCAGACACTGGTACAGCCATCCCTTTCACCTTATCTTTGGTCTGAATCACAACTCTTATTGGTTCACCGAGAGCCAAAGCGCTCAGTTCTTCCCCTTGGGCTTTGAAATTCATGGGTAATGCTTGCTCACGTAAGCTACGTGCTGCGCCCAAAAATTGAAGCGCGATCCGCTGGTTATTTACGGCAACAAACGCTTTATCTACACTGGCGATGAGTGAAGTATCAAAGGCCAAGGCCTCAATTCTCAGACGTGCTGGGTCCACAATTTCAAATACCAACTCACGCGCATCAATCACTTGTCCTGCCACAGCATTTGATGATGCAATCACTCCAGAAACCGGGGCTGCCAACGGCTCCCTGTGATTAAGTCCTGTGCTAACAGCTGAGACACGACCCGTTAAACTTTGCAAGTCACTCTCAGCAGCTTCGATGTCTTTGCGTGGAACGGTATCTGATAACTCCCTCAATCTTGCCAGTCGTTTTTCAGCAAGCGATTTAGCTGCCTTCAGTTCTGCCAGCTGTGCAAACTGATTGGATTGCTCAATAGGTGCCAGTGAGGAAACTAGATAGGCAAGGACATCGCCTTTGCGTACCGCACTACCGAGATTTGGTAAGCCTTTGGGGCCGGCCTCGACTCGGCCAGCATTGATGGCTTGCACTTTGCCTCCTGCATTGGGGTCCATGCTGACCTTACCGTTGAGTTCTATAGATTTCGGTAAGTCTGCAATTTCAACTTTG
>JBEGUT010000581.1:0-3353 GCA_041178745.1 Planctomycetota bacterium
TTCACGCAGTTTAATGAAGTCCGTCAATGCATCCGGGGGTAGGGCTTCTTCGAACCAAGTGACATCGTAGTTGGCGAGCATGTGAGCCGTATTGATGGCCCACTTGTAGCGTCCTTTCCAGTACGCGTCGCTTCCGCCAGCATCGACCATGAGCTTGCAATCTGGTCCGATCGCATCGCGAGCAGCAGCGACGATCGCTTCATCGGTTGCGGCATCGCGTCGGCCGAAAGGCCCCCAGCCAATCTTGAAGGCGCGGAAGCCTTGTTGTTTGACCGACAGGAGGTGATCGCGCAAACGCTCAGGTTCATCCATCAGCAGCGAAGCATAGGGATGTATTCGTTCGCGATAGCGGCCCCCAAGCAATCGTCCAACCGGTTGCCCAGTTGCTTTGCCTAAAATATCCCATAGTGCGATGTCGATACCGCTGATCGCATGAGTGATCGCGCCACCGCGACCTAGCCAAAACATATGTTGATGAAGTTTCTCGCTAACACGTTCCGGTTCTAGTGCATTCTCACCGACGTAGAGCGGTTCGAGGATCTTGAGCGCTGCTTGCACGAGCGCGTCATTGGTGAAGACGCTCCCTAGTCCCACGATCCCTTGATCAGTATGGACGGTTAGTAATGTGTGCACGCAGTCTTCAGGGCGTATTTCGTTGCTCCAGCCACCTTCTGGAGTTGCCCCGCGTAGTCCGGCACACCTTATCTCGCGGATCTTCATATCAATTTTCCTGACGAATCAAGGACAGTCTACAATAAACTATGAACGTTGAAAGATTTTAACTTGGGGAGTGAATGTAACATTTTCGTCGAGTGGGAAAATGGGGCGTGGGCAGCGTTTGTGTCCCAGGTAGGGAAGATTCGCACTCGATGAACCAGGTGCATCGATGAGGATCATTTCATCGCACCATGCTTGATACATATGCTTTTGACAGTGAGGCGATTTCACAACGACCGCATCGAAGGATTTAGGGTTCTGACCGTTGGCGTAGAAGTACGAGCGGTCATATAGGTTGACAGCTCGGCTTCCTACAACAAACGTTACGTTATCCGACTCTAGCACTGCAGTCGGCCCTGACGACCAGCGCTCGCCGAACGACTCACTGCGAAAATCACCATCGCTTAGTGAGCGTACCTTGGCAATCACCGGAATTGGCTTGAACCTTTGAGGATCGAGCGTTCCACCAAGCGTCGTAGTGATCGTTGCGCCAACGCCGCGGGAAAAAGCGAGTGCCGCAGCGGGAGCATCGACGATTGGGATCAAGGTGCGACCTGAATAATTGCTTGATTTCACCACCGAATAGATCGCATTGCTATCTCCGGAAGCTCCTGAGCTGGTCGCATCAGCTGCATCGACCAGAATGACAGTGCCACGTCGTTTCTCTTGTTGACGGCGCTGTAGTTCTAGCGCGAGTTGGGGAAGTTTAACAAGAGGTACTTGCATCTTTTCATGATGGAGCCAAAAAGAATCAGCAATTTCCAATGCGGCTTGCGCAGCGAGTTTCTCATCGCGATCGGTGACGGCAAAACTATAGGTTTGTAAGGCGGGTACATCGGTAAATGGATTTCCGATAAACATGCCTGCCGATAACCCCTTAGGGCCACTTTCGTATTGCTGTGCAAGGCGAATACTTTTTCCAAAAAGACCTGTTTCGGTGATTAGTTCATCCCCGCGAACCAGCGCTGGGATGGCAACCTTTGCCGTAACCGGCTTGACCTCTTGTCGAACAATTTTCAAGAGTAAATTCGCAGCGCGTTGGCCGGTCTGGAAAAAATCGACATGAGGATAGGTGTGGTAGGCGACAATGGCATCACTGTGCTCAAGCATGCGGTCGGTAAGAATTCCGTGAAGATCGAGCGAAACGACAATAGGGATTTTCTCACCAACGATTCTGCGAGTTTCCTGTAGAAGATACCCTTCGGGATCTAATTCTAGTTCACTCGCCATTGCACCATGCATGCAATAATAGATTCCGTCGATCGGGCCGGTTTGAAATGCATGTCGTATTGCATCAAGAAATTCGTGGGCGATGCGTTGCCAGTGCGATTCACGAAGAGTGCCACCCGAGGTGATGAAGAAGGCGCTATAAGTTGGGACGAGTTGTATGTTAGCCTCTCGGAAGACTTCAAGTGCCCCACCGATTTCATTGCGCACTGTGCTGTGGTAATCGATGATTTCCTGGCCTTTTCGAATTCCAAAATCCTCGTAACCGCTGAGGTGTGGATTAAAAGTTGAAACTTCCTGTTTGCATTCTGCGATCAATATTCTGGTCATAGATTTTAAATGCATTATCGAGGGGATGGGTCCGGCGAAGTCGCCGGATGAACTTTAAGCCAGTCATTACGAAAGACTGTGGCGATAGTAATGATCAGGACGATAGCTGCGATCAAGTAGGCGATTGACGTGTAAGCGAGCATTCGTTCGATACCGACCGTCTTTTTCCAAGTACCAACCACAAGAGGTGCAAATCCCGACAAGGCGGAGCCGAAGAAGTTGAGTATTCCTACGGCGGAAGCCCGGGTATCCGCAGGAACAACTTCAAAGGCGGCTGGGAAGATATTACCCATTAAGAATCCTGCGAAAAGACCGAACGATGCGAGGCTGATACGAGTTAAAACTAACGTATCGCTGTAGCCAATACCTATCAGGCAGGGAGCACAGAAAAGCAAGCTCGCCACCAATAGCCAAATACGGGATGCTTTCGTGAAGCGAAAAAGGAAATCTGCAAGAAAGCCGCCGGTAAGTAGCCCGATTAACGTTGATACTTGCATGTACACAGAAGCGTTGAAGGCGGCATCGGTTAGCCCCAACGAAAACTTTTCCTGTAGAAAACTTGGAAGCCAGCTATAGAGCATCCAGAGTCCGAAAACAAAAATAGGAAAGGCGAAGCAGAGAAAATAAAAAGTCGGTATCTGGGCCAGCGAATCAATGGCAAAGAGTGAATTACTTTTGCGAGTGTCATTCTCGGATTGGTCGTTGACTTGCAATAGAAAAAGGTGGTATGGAATCGCGTAGAGAAGTCCTACTGCACCAAGGCAATAAAATGCTGCTCGCCAATAACCTTGTTCTGCCATCCAACCCCCGAACCATGCGCCTCCCACAGTGCCTGCGATCTGTGCGGTCGTAAGTAATGAAACAGCTCGGGATCGTTTATCGGCGGGAGTTGCATCGGCGGTCAGCGCGATCGCCGCGGGCATGTAAAGTGATTCGGAAATTCCCATCAGCGCGCGGAGTGCAAGAAGAAACAAGGCTGAGTATGCGAAGCCGGTAGCTAGTGTGACGACACTCCAAATAGCCAAGCTGATTGTCACGAGCAATCGTTTTGAAAAGCGATCGGCGAGCTGTCCAGCTAT
>JBEGUT010000582.1:0-3352 GCA_041178745.1 Planctomycetota bacterium
ATTTGGGTATCTGATTGTATGCCTCACTTTGCCAAGCAGGTGGATTCGGTGTCGATGATAAGATCGATGTACTCGACCAACTTGACTCATGAGCCCGCTATCTACAAGATTCATTCGGGAAGCGAATTTGTTGGTCGACCGACTTTGGGTGCTTGGATTACTTATGGTTTAGGTACCGTAAACCACAATCTTCCCGCCTATGTTGTGCTCGATGATCCACTCGGTTTACCTATCAACGGAGTTAACAACTGGACGTCCGGTTATTTACCACCCGCATATCAGGGAACTCGCTTTCGCGCCACAGGACAACCGGTCCTCGACCTGAAGCCCGACTTTGAAGAGCCAACAGCAGTAACTCAATTAGAACGCGAGGTTATTGCTCAGCTTGATCGGTTGCATCAGTCGAAGCATGCCTATCGTCCGCAGCTTGCAGCTCGTATCGCATCCTACGAACTTGCTGCACGCATGCAGATTGAAGCAAGCGATGCACTCGATTTGTCGCAGGAGTCTGCGGCGACACATGAAATGTATGGGATTAATAACCCCGTAACGGAATCTTACGGTCGACGTTGTTTGATCGCGCGACGCCTAATAGAACGAGGCGTTCGTTTTGTGCAATTGTTTATTAATGGACAGATTTGGGACAATCATTCTAACATTGGCAATGATCTCAAAACAGCTTGCGATCGCACTGACAAGCCCGTGGCTGCTTTGCTACAGGATTTGAAACAGAGAGGATTGTTTGACGAGACCCTGGTGCTTTGGGGAGGAGAAATGGGGCGACTTCCTATCGCGCAGTTGGCTGCAGATAAAGACCCATTCAAAGCTGGCCGCGACCATAACAAAAACGCCATTTGCGGATGGATGGCCGGTGGTGGAATCAAGCAGGGATTTGTGCTAGGTAAAACCGATGAGTTAGGATTCGCTGCGGTCGAAGATAGGGTGAGTATTGAAGACTGGCATGCAACGATTTTGCATTTACTGGGGCTTCATCATGAATCTCTATTTGTGGATCGAAATGGCTTGAAGGAACGGCTTACCGGTGTGACAAAGCCCCACTTGATTCGAGCGATACTCGCCTAAATCATACTTCCGAAATCTGGAGTTCATCTGGATTTATCCTGGGTAAAAGGTGCCTTCTTTCAGCGATTCACACCATTGCCGCTGGGTATTGTGGAAAGCTGTAACAAAGTAGGTTTAAATAGAGGTAGATTATGCAAGCCGAAAGCGAACCGAGCATTACCGATCATCTCGAAGTTGAACAGTGAAGCACGTTCGCTACCGGGCCTGGATGATATTAGAAACTTTTTCGAATTGATTATTTACTGGGTGAGTTCCGAGTATCGAATACAAGCTTTGCCCGTATCAAGAAATATCGCCAAATCCCCAATGATCCAACCAAACATCATGACATCACTCTTATTTCAAGCTCTTTCGCGATGTATCCAATTGAGCGTTGGCACCATTTGCATAGTGATGGCATGCCAACTTTTTTCAGTATTGCCGTCTGTCGCGTTTGGTGCCGATGGTTCGACATCGCCGGACTATCAGAAAGATGTCCAACCGCTCTTGCTTAAGTACTGCGGTAATTGCCACAGTGGTACAGAAAAAGAGGGTGAGTTTTCGATCGCATCGATCGAGACATTGATGGCAGGGACTCCGAAAGGTGCGGTGATCATGCCCCGCGATGGGGAGCAAAGTAAATTGATCGGATTGATTCGGGGAAAGATCGAACCCAAAATGCCTCCAGACGAAGAGCCACAGCCAAGCGAGGCCGAGATCAATTTGATCGCCTCGTGGATCAACGCTGGGGCGCAAGCGTCTATTTCTGCGACAAAGCCTCTGCGCATGCGTCTCAATGTCCCCAAGATTGCTGCTAAATCAAAAGTTGTTGCTCCGTATACATCGGCTATCGTTTTGCCCGGTGAGACAGATGTACTTTTGGGACGATATGGCGAACTCGAACAGGTGAAGATTGCAACTGGAGAGGTTGTTAAGCAGTGGAAGGATTTCGCTGGGAAGGTTACTGCGCTCAGATTATCTAGCGATAGTAAAGTCGTGATTGTAGCGGGTGGTGTTGAAGGAGTTGGGGGCGAGGTGGCCGCGATCGATCTTACGAGCGGTGAAGTGCGAATGAAGCTTGAAGGTCACAGCGACATTATCTATTCCGCGGTGTTGTCACCGGATAATAAAGTCCTTGCTACTGCAGGTTACGACCGAGTGATTCGGTTGTGGGATGTTACGACTGGACAGGTCATCAAGACACTTCTTGGTCATAATGGTGCCATCTACGATTTGGACTTCGATCCCACGGGACGTGTGCTTGCATCAGCGAGTGCGGATGAGACGGTAAAGCTTTGGCAAGTATCGACTGGCATGCGGCTCGATACATTGTCGCAGGGCGAGAAAGAGCAGTATGCCGTTCGTTTTGATCCAAGTGGTAAATCGATCTATGCTGCCGGGGGAGATAAAAAGATCAGGCGATGGCAATTGGTTTCGATTGACCAGCCGGCCATCAATCCGATTCGCGAAGCTCGCTTCGCTCATGAAGGTGCTGTAATGGGAGTTCGTGTCAGCAGCGATGGTCGATGGCTGATATCTGTGGGACAAGATGGAACGGTCAAGCAATGGACGACACCTGATCTTCGCCTCGCCGGTACTCTGGTGCAGAATCAACAGGACACAGTTGCCGCAGAGTTTTTATCAGCCGCACCGGACATTGCTCCCCAAAGCATTGTATCGATCGCAAGAAAAGGCAAACCTCTTACTGCCGGCTTACTTCCGGAACCTGCAGTTTCGGATCGCTCGGAAGCTTCGATGAATACTGTCGTCGCTGCGGTCGCAGACAATACGATCCAAGAGGTTGCGGAAGTTGAGCCCAACAGTTTGCTTGTGCAGGCAATGCCTTTGACGATACCAGCAACGGTCAAGGGTATTATCGATCCGGCATCGGCTGCTAGCGATGCGAAAGAGGATGTCGATATCTATCGTTTCACGGCGAAGAAAGGTGAAATTTGGATTGCTGAGATTCATGCGGGTCGGGGCGGTTCTCCCCTGGATAGTCGCATCGATATCTTGAGTGCTGAAGGAAGTCCTGTTCTTCGAGTCAACTTGCAAGCAGTGCGCGAAAGTTACTTTACCTTTCGTGGTAAAGACTCAACTACCGTCGATGATTTTCGGTTGCACAAATGGCAAGAGATGGAACTCAATGAGTATCTGTATTCCGATGGCGAAGTTGTGAAGCTGTGGCTTTACCCAAGAGGGCCTGATTCTGGTTTCAAGGTTTATCCGGGCTACGGCAGTCGCTATACCTACTTTGATACAACCGCGACGGCTCATGCACTTGGTGCGC
>JBEGUT010000583.1:0-3349 GCA_041178745.1 Planctomycetota bacterium
ATACAAAAAGCGTACCCGCTTTATGGTCGTTTAGGACATATCTTCGACACAGCCGTAGCTTGGAATTTGGCGAGTGAAAACTGCAGTTGGCTCGACAACGATTTTATCCCTAGCCTAAGCGTGAAAAGTCTTGAGGAAGTGGCTGGGGGGGCGCCGAAGGAAGTTGCTTCGACGGCGGCGATGGGTACCTGGAAAAAAGGTGGAAAAAGCTATCGTTGGTTGATGGTGTCCGGTGGCGTGGATTTGGATTTGAGAAAAGCAGATATTGCCTCGAAATTAAAGGTTTCGTCATCGAGCGAAACGCTAAAGCTTGAGGAAAATAAACGTCCCGCAGGGCGTTTCAGAGATTATTGGTGGTGGGATGGTACCTCACGAATGGTAAATCCTGCTGCTGGAAACTAAAATCAGTCCCGAATGTTTCAAAGATAATTTATTGAGGTTTTATAAATCATGATCAAGCGTTTTGGATTTACCTGTTTTCTCGTCCTAGCGGGAGTGGCTTTCATGCCGACTCTTCACGCTCAGGAAAATGCAGCCAAGCCCGATGCAGGAAAATCGGACTCGGGACAAGAGGCTGCGGGCAAAGAAGAGCCGAAGCAAGAAGAAAAGAAAGTTGATCCTTCTCGAGAGATCATGGAATTGATCCAGGGCAACAAACTGGATGAGGCAGCTGAGAAACTAGAGGCATGGAAGGCAGACTCGATTGCAGCGAAAATCCAATTGCGGCAGCTTCTTGCCGGAATGCTCAATCGAGGAAGGCAGACTGAAAAGGCTCAGGCGCAGTACGATGCTCTCTTCAGTGAAATGAAGGAAGGTGTAAAGTCAGGTAAGTTGCCTGGTGATCAAGTCGCAATGCCGATGCAGATCATGATCAACAACAAGATGCGCGAGGGTAATATCGAGGCTGCGGCCGAATGGGCGAGAAACGAAATCAACTCGATCGTTGAGTCGTTGGATAAGTCGGGAAGCAATGCAGTCGTATCGGCCGAGGGTGGATTGGAAAGCGTGATCGCCGATTTTCGTTCGGCATTCAATCTATCTGAAGAGACGGAGAAGTTAGACGAACAGCTGAAGAGACTTCGCCACGCTTGGGAAAATGAAAAAGATCAGGGCCTGCGGAACGCACTTGTGACTAGTTGGGTTGGTATTGGACTGTCGCGTATCAATCGAAAAATGAACGCCGATACGGAAGCTGCCGTGGCAGATGTTGATGCGATGGTAAAAGATTTGTCAGCGTTGGGAGATCCTGAGAAAGAGCCTGCCTTGTTCAATCAAGTTCTGCGTGCTCGTACGGGTACCATTTCGCGATTGGTTCGAGTGAACCCGAAACTTGCCAAAACGCAAATGGATAGTCTCAAGGAGATGCTGGATCGCTGTGCAGAAGGAGAAGGTGTTATCAAGTCGCTGGCAAGCAATGCATCTAGGAACCTGGATCGTATGGCTCAGTCGCTGGAGATGGAACTTAAGAGAGCTGAGTTGGTCGGTAAGCCTGCTATGCCTTTGGATGCAGAAGTATTTGTCAATGGCGAGGCACTCAAAGATGAAGACCTTAAAGGAAAGGTTGTCTTGTTAGACTTCTGGGCTGTATGGTGTGGACCATGCGTTGCTACATTCCCTCATCTTCGCGAATGGCATGAAAAATATAGCGAAAAAGGTTTAGTGATCATCGGTGTGACCAAGTATTACAAATACGACTGGGATGATGCGGCCAAGCAAATCAAGCAGGACAAGGAATTGACCCCAGAGAACGAACAGAAGGCTTTGGAACGTTTTGCGGCTCATCATGAATTGAAGCATCGCTTTATGGTAACTCCGCAAAGCAGCAAGTATTCTCAAGAGTATGCGGTCACCGGAATTCCTCAGGCCGTCTTGATTGATCGTGAAGGAAAAATTCGCATGATCAAGGTCGGTTCGGGTGAGGCCAATGCTAAAGCACTCGATGAGATGATTGCAGAATTGATTGGTGATGCCGAAGGTCAGAAGTAATTCTGGCGACTGTGGATAACTAGTTTCGAATTTTCACGCGAAGCCGCTTTCGTTGAAGATAGCGGCTTCCAGCGTTCCTAAGGCGAGCCGATGAATCCAATTCGTTCTTTGATTTTGTTTCCGTGCTACCAGTGGGAGGACTTTCCGCGTTCTCTGCCGGACCGCCAAGCGGCAGGGTTGTTGGCAGGCTGGACGGTGCTCTGGCATCCTGTGTTGCTCAAATCAACGGGGCAACTTCCGCAGTGGTGCCGTGCCGATCAGCCGCCGGATGACTGGAAAGATGTGCTGGCGATACTACCTGTTGCCAGCGAGAATCGTTTTCCCGATCAATTGAAAAAGAAGATTGTGGATGCGGGAGGTCTCGCCATCGGTTGTTCTGCCAACCGACGTGAGATGCTCCAGCAAATGCAGGAGAGCAAGCTATTGCCAGAGCCCTCAAGTGGACGGGCCGAAGGTGTTACAGAAAATGACTTCTTCGCTCTTGGTTTCTGTTATCTTCAAGTTCAGTTGATGACTCGACAGCTGCGATACGCGACTCATTTGGATCAAGCTGTCTTTGAAGATCATTGTTTGCAGGCTGCCAATGCATGGCTTGAGGGTAATTCTGACCAAGCAACGAAAATGTTGCAGTCATGCTTTGACCAATTGGGACAAGAGCGTGATCATTTTTACGCTCATGATACACACGTCATTGAAGTGATATTGCTGGCAGCGACAACCCTCGGAGCGAAGCTCGATGAAGAGTTGACTCGCCCTGAACCACTGAATTTGCTCGCTAGTGGTAAGCTATTGTCGCAATTGCAAAGTGTGAATCCTTCGGCCTGGAATCGTATCAAGGAGCGATTGGCCGATGGATCTCTGAGCATTATCGGTGGAGCGTTTTTGGAGCCGCCACATCCTGTTCTGGATCAAGATTCGATTCGTCGGGATTTAGAGCGAGGTCGAGAGTTTTTGCGTGACTCATTACAGTATTCACCAAAAGTATTTGGCCGTTATCGCGATGGAATGACTCCTCATTTTCCAGCGTGGCTGAAGTCCTTTGGGTATCAAGGGTGTGTATTAGTTGGCTGGGAAAGTGGAAGTTATCCTGAGGCTACGCAAGTCAAGTCGGCTTGGGAGTCAGCAGATGGCACGCCGATTGACACATTGAGTGGCGCTGTAATTGATGGAGCGAGCGCAGATTCATTTTTGGGAATGGGAACGCGACTTGGTCAATCCCTCGATCATGATCATGTTTCAACGATGATGATTGCGCATTGGCCCGGTTTGCGCAGTGATTTCCTCACCGATCATGCGGCGGTTTCTAAATTTACCCCTGCTTTAGGAAAATGGATCAGTGCCGATCGTTATTTTGAAATAACCG
>JBEGUT010000584.1:0-3348 GCA_041178745.1 Planctomycetota bacterium
ATGCTTATGTGCTTTTCACTCAAGACAGGTGAACTGCTTTGGAAATCCGCTGTCGACTGGGCGATACCAGATCCAACACATGGAACCAATCCTTTCTGTTCCTCTTCGCCAGTAACGGATGGAGAACGAGTGATCGTATGGCATGGCTCAGCAGGTCTTTTCTGCTACGACATGCAAGGCAATGAGCTGTGGAAGCGAGACTTTGGTATTCAAAAACATATCTGGGGATACGGCTCCTCACCGGTCATTCACAGGGATTACTGTTATCTCAATTTCGGCCCAGGCGAACGCTCTTTTCTAGTCGCTGTTCATAAGCAGACTGGTGAAACGATATGGCAACATGATGAACCGATCGATACTCAAGGAACAGCAGAAGCCAAATTTCAAAACGCGGACTTCTACGGCTCTTGGAGCACTCCCGTAATCAGACAAATCGGGGGTAAAGAACAGCTCATTCTCAGCGTTCCATTTCGCATTCGCAGTTTCGATCCAACCAGCGGTAAACCATTTTGGAGCAGTGAGGGAATCAATGCTTTGGTTTACACATCGCCTCTCGTCGAAAACAATTTGCTCATAGCAATGGGTGGATACAACGGCATGACCGTCGCCCTACAGATTCAAGCTAATGATCAAATTGTTAGACTTTGGCAGCACCCCAAAACGAAACAAAGAATCGGTTCAGGTGCGATTCATAATGGACATATCTTTATCCATAACGATCCTGGCGTAGCCGAATGCTTCGACCTTAACACCGGCGAAACGGTGTGGGAACAACGCCTATCGGGACCGGGAGGCAAGCCGACCAATTGGTCTTCTGTGATGATCGCTGATGGTCTTTGCTATACGATCAATCAAAGTGGAGATTGCTTTGTTTTCAAAGCGGATCCAAAATTTGAATTGATCTCAACGAACTCCTTAGGCGAAACATCGAATTCATCGATCGTTCCCGTCGATGGAAAACTGCTTATTCGAACACACAAACATCTATGGTGTATCGAGCAGAAATAAAAAGTCCATATTCTTCTCGTACTGCAAAATTTCATTCCCCGTATCAGTCATCAACCATGACTCGCCATGGATGACTTCGTATTGAATGACCATGCGATATCTTGCCTAGGACCTAACAACCGACATGTCATTGTTTACTACCATCAAAACTTGGTTCATACGGCTTCTCCTTTTAGGCTTATTTACCGCGCTACTAGCCTGCTGCTTCGTCGGCTACCTTTGGTGGTATTACAATCCGCAGTTCACACGAACCAATGGTGTTGTTTACGGTAAGCGAGGCAATACTCCACTAACGATGGACATACTGCAGCCTGCTAGACCCAACGGAGTGGCAATTGCCTTTATGGTCAGTGGCGGCTGGAAGTCGCAAAAAGCGGGAGCCCCACCCGCCTGGATGATGGCTCCCTTGCTACGCAGAGGCTACACGATTTTCGCCATCTGCCATGTCTCCCAACCAGACTCAACCGTGATGGAAATCATCGAGGACATGAATCGAGGAATTCGGTTTATTCGGCATCATGCGGAAGACTACAAAATCGATCCTAAACGCATCGGAGTGACGGGGGGTAGCGCTGGTGGTCATCTCAGCCTCATGCTTGCGACAAGAGGCGGTCCTGGCCCTGAGCAAGCAGAGGATCCAATCGATCGGGAAAGTAGTGAAGTTCAAGCTGTTGCTATTTTTTATCCAGTCACTGATCTTCTCAATCTAGGTGATTCAACAGAGAATCCTGGTGATGGCGGGCCACCTAAAAGTTTCGTAAAAGCATTTGGACCAGATTCTACAAATATGGAGCGATGGAAATTGATTGCCGCTGATTGTTCCCCCATTTACCACATAGACGAACAGCTACCACCTACGCTGATCTATCATGGCGATGCCGACACCCTTGTACCGCTCGATCAGTCACTCCGCTTCCAAGAAAAAGCGGTCGAACAAAAACGAGAAGTAAAAGTTGTTGTGCACCGCAAAGGAGGCCACGGCTGGCCGTCGATGATTCTGGATATCGAACAATTCGGTGACTGGTTCGATAAATACCTGAAGTAACCTATCTCGCTCGACTATAGGATCCCATAACGCACTTCAAAGAAAAATCGCTCGGTAGGTCGCAACCGTTGCTCTAGGCCAGGATATCCTTGGCGACATCACCATAAACATCTGTCAAACGGAAATCACGTCCCGAATATCGAAAGGTAAGTTTCGTGTGATCCAGGCCTAAGAGATGCAATATGGTCGCATGCAGGTCATGAGTTCCGATCTTTCCCTCCACAGCCACTCCACCCGTTTCATCTGTTGAGCCATAGCGCAAACCACCCTTGACGCCTCCTCCCGCAAGCCACATCGAATAGCCCTGATTGTTATGTCGACGCCCATCTCCTCCACTAGCTTGCTCTTGTGGTGTCCTACCGAATTCACCACCCCAAATGACCAAGGTATCTTTCAGCATATCGCGGTCTTTTAGATCTTTAAGCAACGCTGCGATGGGCTGATCAATCGCTTTACAATTCTTCTGGAGGGAAGCCTTCAGATCACGATGCTGATCCCATCCTCCCTTGCTTACTTGGATAAATCGCACTCCCGATTCAGCTAACCGGCGTGCCATCAAGCACTGTTTCCCGAAGGATTCGGTTTCGGGCTCACCGATGCCATAACGATCCAAAGTTTCACTGGACTCCTTATTCAGCTCCAGAACATTTGGCACCGAGGTCTGCATCTTGTACGCCAACTCAAACGATTGAATGACACCCTCTAATTCCGATGCGCCAGCATGCTTGGCAAGCAGTTCTCGGTTCATCTCCTGAATCAAATCTATCTGCGAACGCTGACTGACACTCTTAAGGGTCCGATTTCGAATATCGGCAATCCCTCCTTCCTCAAGATCGACTCGCGTTCCCTGAAAAGAGGCTGGCAAGAAGGATGAACCGTAATTCTGAGCGCCGCCAAGTGTCACGGGATTGATCGTAATGAAGCCTGGAAGATCTTGATTCTCACTCCCCAATCCATAGGTAACCCACGACCCGAGTGAAGGTCTGACGAAATTGACGCTGCCAGTATGAAGGGCAATTGTAGCCTGAGGATGAGCCGCATTCGACGTATGCATACCATTGAGCAAACAAAGATCGTCTGCATGCTCACTCAATGCAGGAAACAAACTGCTTATAGGTAATCCACTTTCACCCTGAGGAGAAAATTTGAATTGAGGGGCTAATAACTTTCCGCTTTTACCATTCTCACCGGAAGCCGACTTACCACCCATTTTTTCCAATTGCGGCTTCCAGTCAAAGGTATCGAGATGACTCGGTCCTCCTTGCATGAAAAGAAAGATCACTCTTTTCGCTTTT
>JBEGUT010000585.1:0-3347 GCA_041178745.1 Planctomycetota bacterium
CCGCTGTGCAGGGCGAAGTTCGCCGTTAAGCGTGATTTGCTGAGGCGGTATTTGGTTCAATAAAAAAGATAACCTAGGTAGCGTTATAGCTCCCTAGGTTTTTTTATTGGATCAAAGGATGAGGCTTATCGACTGAAAGTATTTTTATAAGGCTTATCGGATTAGTCGAATTGCAGTTGTGTTTTGGTAGTTGGAGAAGCGATGCGTCCTGCATAGCATATGAATGCGTTCTGCCGTCGATACCTAGCAGTCGAAGTAGAGGCAGAATTCATAGGGATGCGGCCTGACGTTGACAGGGCGCAATTCCTTCTTTCGTTTGTAATCGATCCACATCGCTATTGCATCTTCTGTAAAGACGTCTCCTCGCAGCAGGAAGAGGTGATCTTTTTCCAACGCGTTAAGAGCTTCGTCAAGCGAGGATGGAGTTTGTGGTACCGAAGATCGTTCCTCGGGTGGTAGGTCGTAAAGATTTTTATCCAAGGGGGCTCCGGGATGGATCTTATTTTGAATTCCATCGATCGCGGCCATCAGAATCGCTGCAAAGGCAAGATAGGGGTTGCAGCTTGGGTCGGGGCAACGGAATTCAATGCGTTTTGCTTTTGGATCGGGGCTGTACATGGGAATGCGACAGCAGGCGGAGCGATTGCGTTGCGAGTAGGCTAGGTTGACAGGTGCTTCGAAACCTGGGACGAGTCGTTTGTAGCTATTGGTGGTGGGGTTAGTGATCGCCAAGAGAGCGGGGGCATGTTTGAGAAGTCCTCCCATGGCATACATCGCGAGGTCGCTGAGGCCTGCGTACTCACGACCAGCGAATAGCGGCTCTTGGTTTTTCCAGAGTGAGAAATGGACGTGCATGCCTGAGCCGTAGTCACCAAATAGCGGCTTGGGCATGAAGGTCGCAGTTTTGCCATGTTTGCGAGCGACGTTCTTGACGATGTATTTGTATTTCATAACATCGTCCGCCATTCGCACCATTTCGTTGAAGCGAATATCGATTTCGGCTTGTCCTGCAGCACCAACTTCATGATGTTGGCATTCGACGTCTAGTCCGGCATCGATGAGTGCCTGCATCATTTCGTTGCGAAGATCGAAAAGCTGATCGTTGGGGGGGAGGCGGCAATAGCCCTCTTGGGATTGAATTTTATATCCCAAGTTAGGTTGTTCATCTCGGCCTCGATTCCATCCAGCCTCGGCGCTATCAAGGTAAAAGAATCCATGCTGCTCGCGGAAGTCAAAACGAGCATCATCAAAGACGAAGAACTCGCACTCTGGTCCATAAAAAGCTTTATCGGCAATGCCAGTGCTTTGTAGATAGTTGACGGCTTTGCGAGCTACATAGCGAGGATCACGAGAGTAATCTTCGCGGGTGATAGGGTCTTGTACATTGCAGAGCAGAACGAGTGTTGGCATCTGCGTGAAGGAGTCGAGGAAGGCAGTATCAGGTTGGGGCAGCAAGAGCATATCGCTTTCGTTGATCGTTTGCCAACCGCGGATGCTTGAGCCGTCGAAGCCGAAGCCATCTTCGAATGAATCTTCTCGAAGGTGAGCCACTGGCACGGTGATATGTTGCCATTGTCCGAGGAAATCGGTAAAGCGCAAGTCGACAGCGCGAACCTCCTTTTCGCGGCAATAGGCTAAAACATCTTTAGGGGTGACTGGCAGTTTCTTTCGATCCGATCCGAAGAAAGCAGAGTCATCTCGCAAGGTCATCGATCGCTCCCGATATCGCTTGAAACCAAATTCGCCTTCGTATTGAGTTTTTCGCCCCAGTGAACAAACAAGGCCATCGCTCCTGGTAACAGTACGCTTCTAACGATCATCGTATCGATTAGAACGCCGATTGTAAGAGCAACTCCTAGTTCGATCATTCCTTTGAGAAGCAGGCCTCTATCCTCTGGAGAAATTGGAAGACCTAGTCCGCAATCGGCAAGCCAGTTAAGGAGTGGAGCAGAGGACATCGAGATGAAGGTACCAGCCATCACGACGCCACAACTGGTGATGATGCCACCGGTCAGCATCAAGCCGCGGCGAATACCTTCCAGAGCCCCATGTTCACGTTGTTCTTCAAAGACACGAGAAGCGAGATATACGTTGTAGTCTTGGCCAACCGCAATCAAAATCACGAACAAAAAGAACGGGACTTTCCAATCCATTCCCTGATAATCGGGACCGTAGAGGTGAGAGAATATTCCGTGCGAAATACCTAGCGTTGTGAAGTAGCTCAGCAGCACCGTAGCGATCAGAAAAATACTGAGAAAAGGCCGACCGAAGGTGATAACTAGAACAAGATAAACACCAAGGGGTACAAGCCAGCGAATTCTTGACTCGTCTGACTGAGTGACTTGCTGGAGGTCAACGATGCCAGCGGTTGTGCCTGTATAGGAAAAGGTTGATTGATACCACGGCGACTTCTCTTGTTTGATTTCGCTTTCAACAACTTCCCGAAGTTTCTCTAGCGATTGAACTGCTGTATCGGAAAAAGGATTGTCGGTGAGCACGACATCAAGACGGGCAAGCCGATCGCGATACGGTTCTTCTCTTGCGACAAAGTACTCTTTGGTAAATCGATGTGACTGTAGGACGCGCCTTCGCCATGCGTCTTTTTCAAACAATCCCATCAAGCGACCAGGCGGATAATCGCCCAGTGGATCTGCGAGCGAACGCACGCTTTCCACACCTGGCAAATAAAGTTTTTCGGTCAATGTTTGGCAAGCTTCAAGGCAATCTTTTTCGGTTTCAAATGGTTGAGGGCGAACCAGCAGTAGATGTACGGGGCTGCTATCGGCATTTGGAAAGAAGTGTTGAATCAGTCGCTGTCCTCGACGACTTGGCGCTTCATCTCCTAGTTCACTCGCTAAATCGTAGGAAACTCTGTCCTGCCAATACCAACCACCGATCGCTGGAATTGTCATCATGATAAAGCAGAGAGTGCAAGCAGTTAGCGGTTGAGCGGTGACCCAGCTAGATAGTTTTCGCCAAACGTGATTCCACCAAGGTTCTCTGCCTACCACAAGGCTTTGGCCATCTTTTCGCTTAAGGATAGGCCAGAACGCAAGTGGGCCTATGCCGCAAACCGCTGCCGGAGTGAATGTTAGGCTGACGATTATCGTGATGGCTAGGCACAGCCCGATCACGGGGCCAGACGATCGAAACTTCTCGAATTCGGAAAAGTAAAGCAAGCCCAAGCCAATGATGGTTGTCATAGCGCTTGCTAGAAGACCGTCATGCACCGATCGCCAACTTCGGGCAACCAAACGTTCCATACCACGTCGCTGGGTTGAAGGGTGAAGTTGCAGTTCTTCTCGACAGCGAGCCAAAAAGAATAAGCAAAAATCTGTACCTGCACC
>JBEGUT010000586.1:0-3344 GCA_041178745.1 Planctomycetota bacterium
CAGATCAGAAACTATCGCAACCTATTAGATTGCGTTATCTCGGTTGTGTTTGACGTGACCAATTATCCGGATCATGAGGTGTGTGCAATTCTGGGGCGGGTGATTGCGCGATTATCGGGCGATGAGTGGAATGTCTTGCGTCACATGCTTGACAACTGGATTGTTAAAATCACAAAAGAGGTCGAGCCAAAACGACAAATAGAGTTCCTGCGAATACCTGCATATGCTCTTGGAGAGTTATACTTTCAGGGAGGAAATTCGCTTCAAGCGGATAAAAGCATTCGCGATCTTATTGTCGATACCCTTACGGAGTGGTTAGATCGATTCTATTTGGATCATAGCAAGCAGGCGATTAGGTATGATCTGAGTTATGCATTTGTCGTGATGATGTCGATCGCTGAATGCTTCAATGGCCTCGCCAAATCATCTCCTGGTGGAGTATCTTCCGAATCCAAAGATTATGCCAAACTGCTTCGCTTGCTGAACCGAACTGTGAGATGGAATTTTCCTTGGGTGTTCTTCCCTGCCTTCAAGAACGACGCGTCCGCGGTTGTTGCTAATATTAACCTGCCATTTTCGGATGCCTTTCAATACAACCTGAAGCTGATGGGAGATTTGCTTCCTAAGCAATTTGTCGAATTGGTGAAAGAGTACAGTTCGCTGAAGAAAGAGGATCTGGATAACGAGCAGTTAGTGGCTGAAGACGAAAACCAGCCAGCGGAAAAACCGGTGGCTAATTTGCTGAATCTAGGCGAAGAGTTCAACCAAGTCATTTTGGGTGGCATTATCCGAAAAATGGCGTTGGAGCTTTGGGTTGGAAATGAAAAGGCGAGGGTATTTGACAACCCGAGTTTCCAGTGGCTTCTTGATCTCGCGGCAGCGATGTACTCTACCGAGACGATTGAGTATGACTTGGATTCCCTGGCGATCGACGCCGATGCGATTCGAACCGAATCGGTTCAACAAACCACGGAAGAAGATTACAGGCGAGCTGTTCAGTGCACCGTTCAGTGGATGAATCAGTGCGATACGCCACGCAGTCGAGAGCGTTGTGAAAGATGGTTTTCTGAAGTCATACAACAGTGTAGTTTTCCGCAGCGACGCAAACTTGCTAAACATCTCAAACAACATCATCTCGCTGTAAGTAGCAGCACCCGCGATCTATGCGATAGTCTGTTGACGCGAATGCAAGTGCTCGATGGCCAGCCGGTGGATCCTTCCGATGAGAAGTTTGGGCTGCTGCTTGTGCATGGACATGCCTCCGAGTTGAACCGTTTAAAAAGCTTTGCCAAGAATGTGCAATACCAGATTGGATATGCGTGCCCATTGAAAACAGGATTTCTGGGTGACCTGAAACTTACTGAGATGAGCAACAGTGAAAATCAGGAGTCAGCTTTTGAGGGTGTTCAGTCGCGTCCAGCGATTATCATGCCACTCTTGGAGAACCTGAATTGGGTTCATGTTCAGTATGTGGCTGTGCTTTGTGCTGCGGGAAGGGGCAGTGATAGTGGAAAGCTCCCCATTGCTGACATCGGTGATTTTATCGAACGTGGAGAAATGCGGCGAGAAAAGGTATTTGTGGTAAGCAATCATCCGGCGAAAAAACAAGCGGGAGATACCGACAAATCAGAGAATAAAGTGGTTTCCTTTTATTCGATTCCTTTCGAAAGAACAATTTCTTATCAAGACGGCAGTAGCAAAGTCGAGTTATCTGTACCGGCTTTGAGAAAAATTGAATATGAAGTATCAAAACGAGTTCGAGCCGACTTGCTTGGTCGAAGCGTCGAGAGATTCACTCGCGATCTCCAATTGACGTTTATGGGAGACCATGAGGCAGATGTTAAATCCGTTGTCCAGCAACTCACCGACGTCGCGTCAGAGATACAGGGGATCAAAGATTTCATCGGTGGGACGGGGCTCTATCGCAGGTTCTCTGGCTTACTGCAGTTACTCCGAATCTTAGATATTAAAACTTGTTGCCAGCAGATCCAAACATGGTTATCCGATAGGCACGACTCGGTTACGCTTGAACTTGGAAAGGGAGCAGTGCTTTTTCTGATTCGCGCAGCGAAATGGTGTGATTATCAGGATTTGAAAAATATCCTACCAATTCTGCGACTTTGGCGTTGCCTGTGGAATAATATCGATTCCTGCGAGCAAGAAGCAAAAGAGTTGATTTCCCTGGCCCTTTGGACACCGGGTAGAACTCTTGACACGGATATAGGGTCGAAGGCCGAGTTCGACTCGGAGTTAGACGAGATGCTGGCGACTTTACCGAGAGCATGGAGGCCCGGTTTGCTCGATCTGGTTGAAGCGTTTGAGAAGAGTGAAAAAACCAATTTGGCAAATATCAAAGCCAAGGTAACCGGCTCAAGTTCAGCGGTGAGGGCGATATCTGACCAAGAATTTGAGGCGATACGAAAGAAGAGTGAGAGACGTACGGATTTGGCTAAAGGTATTCGCACAGACATCCTTCTCGGACGACGACGCTCCTTCTCTGTCGAACCTGATCAACAGTACTTACCGATATTGTTCGATACTAGCTCGCAGAATCGAGCTCAGCGACTAGAACTGTGCGCTGCTTATTACGATTTACTCCGAAAACAACTTAAATCACGAGATATTACTCCGCTCGTATTTCGGATTGGAATGATCGAACCGGTTTGTGTCGGAGGTGGTTGCATCAAAGAGATTTTGGCGCATCCAGATTTATCTCCAAGGGTCAACATCGCTATGCCTATCCTCGATCTTTTTCAAGAGGAGCAACTGCAATCGGTTGTAATCTTCGGTAGAAAACTACCTTATGATATTGCGGAGCTTTCAACGGGAAAAACGGCGAGTTGCTTTTTGGTCGCCGATCAACCACAGAACAGCCTCGTTGGTCGAATAAGTTGTATCAGCAATGTTTATGCTTCTTACAATACCCCTAAAGATCGAGCGAAGTTTCTGATTGAGCAGACTGTGCTTCAGAGTCATTAATTTTTTGTCATTCTGTTTTGCGAGTTTTGAATATGCTTTCCTACACTTGCCCGAAATGTCTTCGCGAGATCCAGGACGAACTGGAACATCGCGATTGTGAATTCTCCGTGGTAGCCCCGATGCTTGCCCAGTGCAAGCAATCCTGGGTGACTGTGATTGGCGATTCCAATCAGGGAAAAACAACTTATCTTGAAGCGCTGATGCTGGTTCTGAAGCGTATGCAGAGCCGGATCAATGGCTTCGCGATCAATGGGATAGGCACCGAAACCAAAATGCTGCTTCAGAAACGAGGACAGGTTGAATCGACAACCTCACCCTCCACTTCGTATCGACCTGAACCGATACTTCTGGATCTATTTGGTTTT
>JBEGUT010000587.1:0-3341 GCA_041178745.1 Planctomycetota bacterium
CGAATTATCACGATATGGTTCGAGGAGGGGTCAAACGCGGTTACATCGTTTATGCTCCGCAGCATCTCTTTCGTGCTGATGGATATCCGGATGACATTCGCAGGCAAATCGATGATCGGCTTCGTCGGGTTGGAACGAGCATCACGGCGGTCGAGATCGCAAAAATTACCTTCGCGTTGGATGAGTTAATCAAACGCGAGGAGGTTGATGCATCGCGTGTCGCCATGGTCGGCTTGTCCTATGGTGGGTATTACGCTCAGGTAACGCCCGCACTCGATACTCGTATTAAGGTCTCGGTCTCTAGTTGCTACTTTGGAGTTCAGGAATTTAGATATGAAAAGGATGAACTGTCGATCCCGACCGACTTCCGCTTCATGAATCGTTTTACTCTTTTCAACGATGCAGATCTAGTTGCGCTTATATGTCCTCGCGCTCATCAAATACAAGCTGGGGCGACCGATAATGCATCCCATCGCGAGAAGGGAAAAGAGCTTGCTCCCCGCGCGGCTATCTTTTACCAAAAACTTAATCTCAGCGACCGATTCCAGCACGTGATCTTCGAGGGGGGGCATGAGTTCGATGATGAATCGGCCTGGCAATTCGTAGCTAAACACCTATAGCCAGTGGCGCATGATTCGGCGCGGGATAATGGTTACTCAAGTGAAGTTTGAAGCCGATTTTGGGATTTCAATTTTTTTCTGTCGACTTGGCAGAGTACCAGCGATGTTGACGTACTCTCTTAGCGAATGATTCAAGATCCTGATATTTTCTCTGCCAAGTGGTGTACATCACGCCCTCCACTCCGGTAATCTTGCTATCGGTGACGGTGTCGAGCCAAGTCGTTATCTGGTCTACTGAACCGTCATAGTAGCCAGCGATCACTTGTTGATGGCCAAGTTTAGCAAAGTGGTTGAGGCTATCTTGCCGCTTGCCAAAGTTCCAGTTCATCACACTCACTTCTCGAGGCAACTTTGCCGACTTGAGCGAACCATTGACGAGGTAGTAGTTGTTTACCGCATTATGAAAAGGATCAAACATATCGCTCCAAACAAACACCCGTGACTTCGGCGACTTGCGATGAATGGTCTCATAGCAAAACTGGGCATTGAGTGTGAGGAGATCGCCGGGTGATATGTCTTTGCTGAGTCTAGGTAGATTGGGCTTCGTCCATCCCATAACGCGGTATTCATCATGAGACATCATGAGATCGCTGAGTGGGAAAAGATCTGCGACCTGATGAATCTGTTGTTGCAGAAGATCTTCAAACTGTTTGTCGCTGATAGCGCCGCACACTTGTCCGTCGTAGACCACATGGGTGTGGAAGTAAGAGACTAATAATTTGGTGCCATCGGGAAGTTTTCGTAGAAGTTGGATGGGAGGGCTTTCATGCCATGTCTCGTATTCCCCGCCATATGGGACGCGGCCTAATTTAGGATCTTCCCATGTTGCAAAGTCGACGCCTTCGACGAGTTTCTCCGACTTACCATCGCGATCGACGATTCGTACTGAAATCGGCGCGGTTTCACGGCGAATAAGATTGATCGCTCCACACACATCGAGAACTGGTTCGGATATCCACAGAGTTCCCTGCGTGGGGCCCCAAGCGCCCATATAAAGATTTACTTCCTCGTTATCGAGGGAGTTAAACGTGATGGTGTGAGTTTTCCAATCCTGCGTGGATTGAACCTGTAGGTTGGTGTAGTTGAGGGTACGACCTTGGGACGTGAGTGGTTTAATTTCAACTGGCGTGTTGAATTGATCAGTCTTTATTTTCAGTGAGATTCGATATTGATGGAAAGGAGTTAATTTGAGTTTCTTCATGATCCGCGTATTCGGTGAGTGGGGCGCGGTGGTTCGAAGTGAATCTCCATCCAAAACAAATGATTCATCGATAAACCCCCATTTCTTTTTTTCGCTGAGGGGCGGAAGTGCGACAGAATTGTTAGATTGAATTTCAGCTAGATTATTATTGACAACAAAAAAAGCATCGATAACCGGTAGTCCCTCGGCGAGGTTTGGATTTTGTGAAAGTATGTCATTGGAATAACCAACTGGACAAACTGTAGCAACGATTTGAATACCGAGTGAGTTTGCATGTTTTTGTAGTCGCTCTACATTCTTGAAGTAACGCTCGTCCATTTCATGGAGTCGTGAAAACTTTGAATCGGCAATGAGAAAGCGCGTATAACCGGCGGGAGCAGCGCGATCCATTAGAGCAATGAGATGATCGATTTCTTTTGGAACCAGGAGGTTGGCAGGTGCGTATACCCAGAGTTCTTGTGCATCGAGTCTATTCGGTGCAGATAAAAACAATCCGAATAGAAGTAATGCAAGCTGGGCTAGCAAGTGTCTAGGTTGGGACATAATAGCTGACTTTAGTAGAGAAGGATGTTACTTATCGTAGGGGTCCGCAAAAGCGCCGAAGGCACCAAGACCGCCATCGACACTGAGATCGGTAGCTGTGATAAATGATGCGGCACTCGTCGATAGCCACACCACAGCGTGCGCAATTTCCTCCGGTCGTCCGATGCGACCTAATGGATGACGGTTTGCTAATTCCGCTGCACCACCTTGTGCTGCCAAGCTGGCTCGAACAAGCGGTGTATCAATCGCGCCCGGTGAAACGCTTACGACGCGAACTCCTTCCCGAGCATATTCGACGCCCCATTGCATTGCTTGCAGCAAATTAGCTGCTTTTATTGGACCGTAAACGGGTACTTGTCGTGCTGTGCGATGCCCCTGTCCGCTAGCGATGTTGATCACAACGCCGCATTGTTGTTGGCGCATAACGCGAAGAGCGTACTTTGCCATGTAGAGGTAGCCCGAGAAATTGATAGAGAGCATTCGGTTGTAGTCGTCTTGTTTGACGTCTTCAACGCGTACATAAGAACTTGGTGGCTGGATGGCCGCATTGTTCACTAAAACATCCAGGGCACCATATTTTGATGCAATCTCACGAATAAGTTCATCGCACTGTGATTCCGCAGCCACATCGATTCGTCGAAACGAAATAGACTCTGGAAGTGTTTGTGCCATTTTTTCATCGACATCAGCACAAATTACGGTTGCACCAGAGGATGCAAACATCTCGCAGATAGCTCTTCCAATTCCGTTGCAACCGCCGGTAACCAATACGATTCTTCCAGCGTTATTGTAGTGAACTTCACCTTGTGGGCGAGAAGTTGACATGATGTTTCTCTAATTCCAATGAAATATAAATATCGCTATCGGCGAAAAAGAGTTTTACTTGTTATCTGCAACAGTGGCGTTCAGCACAAAGTCAAACGCGGTCATAGCATCTTCATAGGACGTGTCATGTCCTCCGTCGGGACGGTGGATCA
>JBEGUT010000588.1:0-3326 GCA_041178745.1 Planctomycetota bacterium
AGCAATATCAATGTTTTGGTTCAGGTTGAACACGGCAACGCTAAGATTGGGGTTCCAAGTTGAAACATCGATAAGACTGGAAATCATCACGCTTTGGCTGTTCGAAGGCAAAGGCGTCAGCCTAGCGGATCGCGCCTTTTCCAAGTTGTTGCGAAACTCCAGCGACGTCGCCATCTTACTTTGCATGATCTTGTCAACGTTCATCAGCAGAAGGCTGTTGGCATCCGCTGGAGAATACTTTGCAAGTTCGACAACTTGTCCGAAAGATATTGCCGCATTTAAAAAACAGGTTGCAGCAAAAATGCACGAGAGCATTAACGTAAATAAAGACTTTTGCCAAGACAGAGAGTTCATAGAAAGCGATCCAGAACAGAAGAATGAAGAGCTAGCGAAGCCTCCCTCATGGAACGCTAGGTGATAACCGCATTTCCGATACAATGCAGCAATAACAGTTGACCTAGGTACAGTACAACTGTCAAGCGGGTTGCACAGGGTTGATAGTAAAACCCGACTGGGAGGTAGCATCTGCTAATCGATCGAGTCGGACGCTGTCTAGTAGCGATTTGTTCCTCGGCAGGGTTCCGCTGGAGTGGTTTTACGAAACCACAGAATGCTGGCTTCAATTGAAAAACTAGCGTTTTTTCAGTGTGGGCTGCGGGATCGAGTAGCCAAAGGAGTATTTTTGGAGGGTGTTATTTTGTAAACCTAATAGGCTATAAAAAAACTGGGGCTGACCTTTTTGGTGTCAACCCCAGGTTCAATTGTCTAGGCGTTACGTTCGAATCGTCTTGTTGAACTGCCAGCCAGATCCGCAAACTGAAAAATCGATTGGCAGTCACTGAATGATTGGGGAAAATCTGCTTACGCTTCGGGGATCTTGTTCTCGGTGACCTGTGGTGAAGCAGCCTCTTTCTTGCCCGCTAATCCGATCAATTGATCGAACTCATCATTGGCTTCGTTCGACTTGGCATACTGCAGGAATTCATCTTCAGCTCGCTGGGTATCCATGCCAGCGATTTCGCGGCTAACTCGCGCGTTAGCAGAAGCTTTTTGACGTAGTTCTCGTAGTTCCCGTAGTTCCTCGGAAGTTCGATCCATTGCCAAACCAGACATCATGTCAGCGATCTGTCTTTCTTCTTTCGCTGACAAAACATCGGCAACTGTGTCGTGTTTTTCTTCCTTGAGTTTATCGAGTTCTCGCATCAGAGTTTGGATTTGGTTCTTGTGAGCAGCAACGTTGGAGACCAAGGTTTTCAGATCCTCTTCCAGTTCTAAAACTCGCTTTTGTTTTTCGCTCAGCGTGCTGCTAAAGTCTCGAAATGCAGCTTGGCACTTTTGATATTCAGGATCATTCTTCACAGCAGCCGGATCGCCGTGGTATTGTTCGACCAACTTTTTCGCTTTAGCTGCTGCTCCCTCACGCAGTTTCTCCAGGTTTTGTATCTCGGCAGTTAGCTGCTTAACTTTATCTTTCTTTGTTTCTTCTTGCGCGATCATCGCAGCGATCGCATCTTTGTACTGATTGAGCCGTTCTCGCTTATCTTGAATAATGCGATCGTAATTCGCAGCGATGACACCGGGATTCATTTGCAGAGCTTCGCCCGCTTTATCAACGCGAAAAGTGACGAGGTACCATAGCGCACGAAAGTACTTACCAACCGCTTTAAACATTGTTCACCATCTCCTATTGAGTTTCTTTTACCATCGAGTTCCAGTTTTCAGTTCCTTCTATTTCACGCATTCTCTCCTCCGTGCGCTGCGCTAATCGCAGCGAATTATCAAGATCGTCTCGCAACTTTGAGTGATCTTTGGGCGAATCCTCAGAGGTCAGCGAATGGAATTGTTCGATTGCAGATTTTAGTTGAACTAAAGATTCGTTGATATCCAAAAGTATGGCGTCGCGTTGCTTGAGTAAATCAAGCTTCACTTCTTTAGATGTATTGCGCGAGGTTTGATAGAGCCGGTAAGTCTCTTGCAACTGGTCAAGAGTATTATGGAAAAGTTTCTCGACGCGTTCTGTCAATTCTCGGAAGCGAGCGCGATTAGCGGTCTTGGCGCGAAGCGAGTCGAGTTCCTTTTTTAAGCCTCGAAGTTTTAAAAGATCATCTTCGGTTCTATGGTCTCGATCGTTCCTTAGCAGTTGCGTTAGTTCGTCCAGTCGCACAGCTTCTTTTTCGATTTCTCTAGCCCGCATATCTTCTAAGACTTGTTGCGTGATCGAGTCGCGCTGGAACAACCATCGCGTGCTCACCCAGCCAAGGCTCAGGGCGATCGCCAGACCACCAGCGATGCTAAGCCATAAGTTACCGCCAACTCCCCAGGAAAGGATTGACGATGTAATACCGGCCACCAGCGGCAACATGACCGAAGGTGCAAAAAGAATTTCTGAAACAACTTTCCTTTTCAAAGCGTTCACGAACTGCTGCTTCTCTCAATGAACTTGGGGAGTTGGCCAAGTGATTCCATTTAAAAATCAAGGTGTTGGGTGAGCTTATGTGCTGGATCCAGAGATTCGCCTGAAGCGAAATTGGGACAGCTTTGCCCACCCACACCGATTCTCCGACTTCCACAATGTATCTGATTGCTAAAGCAATATCGATGGATGGTGGGCAACCAGGGGAGCGAAAAAGCGACTTGGAGATACTCCGATTCCTTGGGATCGCTCTACCGAATACCTTGCAACTCGAGTTCCCGGATTTCTTGCTCCCAACCGCTACGCTCCTCGTCGGTGACATCGGGGTTGGGAAGGAGGCTCCGCCGAGTGCAATTCACCAAGGCTTGCAAGGTCTGGTACCGTCGCGTCGGCCCAATTGCCGGGGTAATAAAGTCATGGATCAAATGTTCTAATTCCGATCGATCCTTCGGTGGGCTTGCCTTTAATTGACTTCGCAAGGCGGCGTAGGCGGCGGATGAGAAGTCTTTTTCGAGCCCCTCTTTATCGAGCCATTCGATCAATTCAGGGGTGTTCAAACCGGTTGGTTTGATCATCCATTCAATAAATTCCCGCCTATCTTCATCGATCGGATCGAGAATCGGAATGATCAAGTCGCCGACGCGGCCAGGCCGCCGAATGTCCGGCGAGAGAAGGTGTATACGTGCGGTCATCAGAAGCCAAATCACCCGACCTCTTAGCTTCGGATCGCTCATCATGGCCTGGATCTTGCCCGTAAGACGGCGTTCGGTTTCATGAGCTCCTTCGCCAACTCCGCCAAACTGGGTGTCCGCTTCATCGACGAAGATAACAACCTTTTCCAATGCTTCCAAAACCCTTCGCAACCTCTCAAAAATCACATCGGTTTGTCCGAACCATTGGCTGCGGATGTTTT
>JBEGUT010000589.1:0-3326 GCA_041178745.1 Planctomycetota bacterium
AGCGAGAGATGGTCGCTCCAGGTTCCGTTGCTTCGCTCGATGGCTTCGAACTCGCATCCGATGCTCCTGAGCAAGCGCGACGGGTTGCTTTGGCAAAATGGTTGACTCGTCCAGACCATCCGTTGACCGCGCGAGTGATGGTCAATCGGCTTTGGCACTATACTTTTGGTACCGGGATTGTTGATACGCCGAGTGATTTCGGTGCCAATGGGACAAAGCCTGTGCATCCACAGCTACTGGACTGGCTGGCGGATGAATTGATCCGCAGCCAATGGTCGCTCAAGCATGTGCATCGATTGATGTTGCTCTCAGAGGCATTCAAGCAATCTTCGGAGCCTGATAGTAAAGCGTTGGCAATTGATGCCGATGCTAGGCTTCTTTGGCGATTTCCTCCGCGAAGACTTGAGGCAGAAGCGATTCGCGACAGCATGCTGGTCGCCTCGGGCGTGATGGATTGGAGAATGGGTGGGCCAGGCTTCTTCTTGCAAAAGGTCGAGCAGGACAACGTTTATCGTTATTTTCCGAAAGAGGAAGTTGGACCCGCTGAGTATCGTCGCATGGTTTACCTGAATCGAGTTCGGCAGGAACAAGATCCTGTTTTTGGTGCTTTTGATTGCCCTAGTGGTAATCAAGTCGTTCCTAAGAGAGTTCGGTCGAATACTCCCTTGCAGGCTTTGAATCTATTCAACAGCCCTTTCGTAATGCAACAGTCGGATCTGTTGGCGGAGCGATTAAAACGCGAGGCGGGAGGAGAGCCTGAAGGGCAAGTGGCGCTCGCGTTTCAATGGATGTTGGGACGGTTGCCTGATGACTACGAACGCGATATTTCGATGGAATTAATAGGCAAAGAAGGTTTAGCTGCGTTCTGTCGAGCGATGCTTAACTCGAGCGAGTTTCTCTTTATCTTTTAGCAGGGGAATGCGATGTATTCAGGCAAGTTCCAGCACTCGATTCCTCTGCGTCGCGATTTTCTCTCCCAAAGCGCGACAGCTCTAAGTGGTATCGCCTTGGCCCAACTCTTGGGAAGAGATGGACTGCTGGCGGCCGAAGCTGGTAAACAACCGATTCGACCAACGATCGAATCGGCTAATCCTAATCGCGCGCGAAAGCCGCATTTTGAAGCTAAAGCGAAACAAGTATTGATGATCTTCTGCGCTGGTGCTTGCAGTCATCTCGATACGTTCGACTATAAGCCTGAGTTGATTGCGCGACATGATCAACCGATGCCTGGTGCAGATCAATTGATTACGTTCCAGGGTGGTCAGGGGACGCTGCAAAAGAGCCCATGGCAGTTTCGGCCGCGTGGCGAGAGCGGCAAGATGATCTCTGATCTTGTAGGAAAAGTCGGTGAGTTAGCGGACGATATCTGCTTTATCCACTCCATGACCGGTAAGACCAATACGCACGGTCCTGGTGAAAACTTCATGAATACAGGATTTACTCTGGATGGTTTTCCCAGCGTAGGGGCTTGGACTTCGTACGCATTAGGAAGCGAGAACGATAGTTTGCCAGCTTATGTGGCGATTCCCGATCCTCGCGGCAAGCCGCAGTCGAGCGGTAATTGCTGGAACCCTGGTTTTCTGCCAGCAGCTTTTCAAGGAACGGATTTCAATGCAGCATCGCCGGTTCGAAATCTTGCTAAGCCGAATCGCTGGAGTGACCAAACCGATCGAGCGACGAGAGATTTTCTCGGCAATCTAAATCGTCATCATCTCGAAAAATATCCAGGCGATACAGAATTGGCGGCTCGTATCTCAAGTTACGAATTGGCTGCGAAAATGCAGTTGTCGGTTCCTGAAGTTAGCGATCTGTCCAGCGAGTCTGCAGAGGTGCTTCGAGAGTACGGAGCAGATTTGTCTGGCTCTCCGGTGCTAAATACCAAAGCTGGCTATGCGCGAAATTGTATTCTTGCTCGCAAACTGCTTGAGTCCGGTGTTCGCTTTGTGCAATTGTTCAACGGCGCGTATCAAGTGGGTGGCGAGGGAACCAGTAACTGGGATGGCCACAAAATTTTGAAGGATCAATATTCGATCCATGGTGAGATCTTCGATCAACCAACGGCCGCACTGCTGAAGGATCTCAAGCAACGTGGATTGCTGGAACATACGCTGGTCGTTTGGTGTACCGAGTTCGGAAGGATGCCAACCTTTCAAGCTGGTTCGAAGGGACGGGATCATAATCCGGCTGGCTTCACCGCATGGCTCGCAGGGGCGGGAGTGAAGGCCCCTTTTTCGTATGGTGCTACCGATGAGTTTGGTTACAAATCGGTCGACAAAGTAGCAACGGTATACGATTTCCACGCTACGATTTTGCACTTGCTTGGGCTGGATCACGAGCGATTATCGTTCTACCACAACGGTATCGAGCGGCGGCTGACCGATGTGCATGGTCACGTTATCCGCGAAATTCTGGCTTAAAAGCTGGGATTATCGACGTTATCGCTGGAATTATGTGCATCCAGGTGGCTTTTTAAACGATTGGATTGGTAACCGGGGATGGGTTATCATAGAGACGCTTAGTTGGGCAAGTTTCATTAGGAGACTGAAACCGTCATGAGTAACCATAAGCATTGTTGCAAAGGTCCTAGCACGCGAAGAGTTTTTCTGCAGACCGGTGCTTCGTTGATTGGCGGTTTGAGTCTGGCCGACATACTTCGCCTCAAGGCGGTTGCCGCCAGTCCGGATCGATCGACCGAGGATACGGCGGTACTGTTGGTCTGGTTACCGGGAGGCCCATCGCATATCGATACCTACGATATGAAGCCGCAGGCATCTTCCGAGATACGAGGAGACTTCAGGCCGATCCCAACGAATGTTCCCGGGCTTGAGATTTGCGAACTGTTTCCCAAGCATGCTCAGATCGCCGACAAATACAACATCATCCGATCGATTGCTCATACGTTTGCCGACCACGGCGGTGGTCATAAACGATTTCTGACAGGCCGCCTTCCTAAAGAGCCTACAGGTTTCGTGAACGACGCCCCCTCGGTCGCTTCCATCGTTGCTCATGAAAGAGAGCGAGTCTCAAAGGGAATTCCTAATACTATCTTGGCAACGGATGCGGGGAGAGATCAAGTCGATGTCTTCTCGTTTGGTTCCGCCTACTTAGGGCCACGCTTCAATCCATTTTCCATTCCGGGGGATCCGAGCAAAAAAGAGTTCAAAGTACCTAACATCAACTTGAGTGATGAACTAGCTCAGCGCTTGGAGGATCGTAAGTCACTACTTGCTCAACTGGATCGTTTTCGTCAGCAGGCCGAGGCATCGGCCGAGTTTGCCGCGTTGGATACGTTTCAGCAACAAGCGCTAAATCTTATCACAAGCCAA
>JBEGUT010000590.1:0-3318 GCA_041178745.1 Planctomycetota bacterium
TAAACCATCAGGACCGATCAACCAAGTGGGCGGAATCGGCTCTCCTCGCTGGCATGCGGCATAGACTTTTCCTCCAGCAACTGCGGCAGTTGCCATATCCAGCAGGATAGGTTCGCCTAAGCCGAATGGTATCGCATAGGCCAGTGGATTGCTTCCTAAAACTGCACCTCTGGCGCCAGGCGCTGCGACACTAGGGATATCATTACCCGTCACCATCGCAATCATGCCTTCAGCAGCGGCGAGTGAAGCGAAATAACCGGCTGCTCCGATATGACCGGTGTTTCTCAGACCTACATAGGCAACACCGCATTGCCTCGCTTTACTGATCGCCAATCGTACCGCTTCATGACAACCGACTTGTCCGAGGCCTGCTTGACCATCGACGCATGCCCACGCAGGACCTTGACGTTCGACGATGGGTGATGCGCTGATTGGGTAACCACCCCCGAGCAACTTGCGCAAGTAGCCAACCAACAATTTGGTGCCATGGGTAAAGACGCCCATCTCGTCGGTTGTCACAAGCGCGTCCGTTGTGATTCGACTATGCGTCTCACTTAAACGCGTCGCAATTAAGCAGTCCATCACGAACTGCTTCAAATCACTAACCGCCACACGACTTGCTACCATAATCGCTCCTCAAAACAGCACTTGGCTAAACGGATGCTTAGCTGTTAATCTTGTAGCCGAGGTCCGTCAAAAGCTTCACTAGAGTAGGTTTTAGATTTTCTGGTAATGGTAGCACGGGTGGCTCAGGATCTCCTACCGGCGGACCGATCATATTCAAGGCTGACTTCATCGTGCTGAACCAATGAGCCCCTTCACCTTTCGAATGATAAGCCTGGAACTGCAGTCGCATCAAAGGAGCTAGTTTTTTCCATAGCTCACGAGCCAGCACCAAATCCTTTTTCTCGGCGATCGCATCGTAAAGATCGCGAGCGGCCCCAGGCACCGTGCTTGGTATACCGGAGATCCAACCGTGAGCGCCGTGGCATAAACCTTCAAACGCTACAGTATCGATCCCAGCGTACACAAAGAATTTACCATCGGTTGCTTGAAGCAATTCGCAGATTCGATCCGGCTCAGGATTCGACATCTTAACTCCACCGATCGCTTTCTCTTCGAACAACTTCAAGAAATGCTCCGTCTTCAAATCCACGCAGGTCAGCGGAATATTGTGATAGACAACGATTGGAATCGAAACCGCTTCTGCGATCCTGCGGTAATGCGTCATCACTTGACTAGGCGTCGGAGCCATGTAGTAAGGAGGAACAATCAACAGCGCATCTGCTCCGCAGTTCTCCGCAAATTTAGAGAGTTCGATTGTACGACGAGTTGAATAGTCATGGGTTCCCGCTACGACGGGCACGCGACCTGCAATTCCTTCAATTGCGGCAGCCAAAACCCGTTTGCGATCTTCACATTCCATCGCAACAAATTCGCCCGAACTTCCCAATGGCGAAATCGCATTGACTCGTTCGCTGATCAACCAATCAAGATGTGGCTTCAGCCTTTCCAGCCACAGACTACCGTCGCTTTTAAAAGGCGTAATCGATGAAGCGCAAACACCTCGAAACAAAGGTTTAGCCATGACAAGCTCCGGACAATAACGAGTTTAACTTTCTGAAATTTAGGAACGATTTTTGTGTGATCTTACTTGGCCAAGTTCACTCCGTTCACCACACTGCTTAATGGCCGGCCATTTAAGGCAGCAACGGCATGTCGGGCCACCGTTTCGCGCAACTTGCGAACGGCAGGCACACTGGCCGAAGCGATATGAGATGCGACGATCACATTGGGCATATTACGCAGCGGGCTATCGGCAGGCAGCGGTTCTGGATCGAATACATCGAGGGCTGCTCCACCCCATTTGCCACTTTGCAAAGCATCGATCATGGAAGCTGTATCGATCAAGTCACCGCGAGCAAGATTGACGACGATAACACCAGACTTCATCTTCGCAATTGTTTCATTTCGAAGCAGCTTTTTTGTCTCCGGGGTCGAAGGGCAGTGCAATGTTACGATGTCGCTTGTCGCCAGCAACTCATCCAGCGAAACAGCCCGGCAGCCGAGTGCTTCGATCGCCGACGCTGGTACGACAGGATCAAAGACTTGCACATTGGCATGAAATGCTTTTAGTCTTCCAACAACTTCGCGTCCGATGCGCCCAAAGCCTACGACTCCAATTACTTGATCGCGAAGCTTACGCATCTGCGTCAAATCGGTTGCCAGTCCCCATTTACCTGACTGAATATGTAATGTGTTAGGAACGACCTGCCGCGTTGTTGCCAGTATGAACGCCAAGGTATGATCAGCCACTTCGTCGATGCAATAATCGGGTACGTTGCAAACCGGTATTCCCCGCTTGGCTGCTGCTTGCAGATCGACATTATCGACCCCGATCCCGTAACGAACAATCACTTTGGCGCGATTCATCGCTTCGATGACTTCCGCGTTTACCGGTGCAAACTGAGTGATGACCGCATCCACGTCACGGACGATCTCGATCAAAGCTTCTTTGGTCTTGCACTGCCCATGCTTAATTTCAATACCTAGCGGTTCAAGAATACTTCGTTCGACTTCCAAATCTTTGAATGTGTAATCCGTAATAGCGACAGTCGGCATCGCGCAAGACCTCATTAAGATGATTAGGCAGTGAAGAAAACAAGCTTTCGATAAGATGTTTTGGCCCGTCAATATTTCTTGACGGAGGAGTGATTGTCAGATAATCTAACAAACAGATCGAAGGGATTGCAAGTGACTGCAAAAATAACCAAAACCAAAGTGATGCTCACGAAAAAGGAATCGGCTACCAAGCCGCTCCCTCGGCAGCACCTGCGCGACCAAATCGCTCAACAAATCAAAACCCTTATCGCCTCCGAACGGCTCGTTCCGGGCGATCGTTTGCCCACCGAATCCGAACTGGCCCAGCGTTTTGGCGTCAGTCGTCCAAGCTTGCGAGAAGCAACTAAATCGCTTGAGTTTTTAGGAATCCTGCAATCGAAGACGGGAGTGGGACTTACGGTTGGTCATTTCGACATCGGACGCATGACCGATCATCTCGGCTTCCACCCTGCCCTGCAAGCCGCTGATGCCCAGCAATTAATCGACTCACGCGTTGTGGTCGAGACCGGAGTACTGCCGTTTGTATCGCAGAGGATCAAACAGGATCCCGAAATCGCTGAAGCGTTGCAGAAGGTCGTTCATCAACTGCGCGACGCTAAAACTCTAGAAGCAAAGATCGATTTAGATATCGAGTTCCACCGTAAGTTGCTGGAAGCCAGTGGGCTATCGCCATTGATCGCTTTCGGTGATTTGCTG
>JBEGUT010000591.1:0-3317 GCA_041178745.1 Planctomycetota bacterium
ACAATGAGGCACCTTTTGGTACCGGAACTAACCACCGTAGTGGAAGTGGACGGAAAGCCGGTAGGGGCGGGCCTGGGGTTGCTCGACTACAACCCGTTGATCAAAAAAATCAATGGCCGGCTTTTTCCATTTGGTTTTTTGACTTTGCTCTTTAAGCGAAAGACTATAAAGACTTTGCGGCTGATGAGTGCCAATGTCCTTCCGGAGTGGCAGAAATGGGGATTGGGACTGGTGGCTTTAGAAAGAATGCAACCAGCAGCTATCGAATTTGGAATCACTCATGGCGAGTTTTCCTGGGTACTCGAGAGCAACCATTTATCACGCAAAACGCTAGAACGTGGCGGAACTCGCCGTGCCAAGACCTACCGAATCTACGACAAACCACTGAACAAATAATCCGTAAAAAAGTTCGCAATATCTTTCGGATGCCTGCTGAGTTGTAAAAGTTTCGACAGGCGCCACAGCTTTCGCAATCAACCAAAACTTACCCAAACGATAGAACACGAATTAAAATACAAACAGCTTCCGGTTTCATACTAAGTGGCGGTGATTTTAGCTCCCGGCATGACGAATAAAGCAATCACCCACTTGGTGTCCGTCGTATCAAACTTGTTGCTTATGGTGATTTTTCGGCATGTTCCCTGGAACTCTGAACAGATCGTTCTCGATTCAGCAAGCTCAGTCTATCGTTAGGGATTTGCATAAGCCAAACCCTTGGATTTACTGGACCGATTTTTTAGTTTCGATTCTGTGCGGACACGCTCTCTTCCAAGCTGTTCTCTTTGCACCCAAGTGGTTGCATGTAGAAAGCCCTGCTGCTTTCTGGGCGATCCGCTCTGGGCTGTTTGTCGCAACAGCTTTTTTATTTTTAAGAGCGACCATCTTTACTCACGAGATGGTTCACTTTCGTAAGGGAACCTTCACGGGATTCCGATTCGCTTGGAATCTACTTTGCGGTATTCCGTTCCTCATTCCATCGTTTACTTATTATCCTCACATCGATCATCATCGACGCAAGAGTTACGGAACCGAAGAAGATGGCGAGTACTTGGAACTGAGCCATACATCGCGGTTGGCAATTCTCGGTTATCTGAGCTTAAGCTTCGTGATCCCTATTGTTGCGTTTGTTAGGTTTTCGATCCTATCTCCCTTGGGATGGTTTTTCCCGGCCGTTAATCGTTGGAGCTATCGCCATCTTTCGACAATGGTCATGGATCCGATGTATGTCCGTCCCCCAAGCGGCAGTTCCGTTGCCCGGACAAGATACATTCAGGAAGTCGCTTGCGCGTTGTTCTGCTGGGGCTTCGCTCTTAAGGGACCACTTGTTCTTGGTCTGACTTTTGATCCACTGTGGGTTCAGGGTTATTTGATGGGTGTGTTTGTCGTTCTGCTCAATGAGTTGCGCACGTTGGGAGCCCATCGCTGGACGGGCGATGGACAAGAGCTAACCTTCGAAGAACAGCTATTGGATTCGTTGAATTATCCCTATCGCCCCTGGTTCACTGAATTGTGGGGACCTGTAGGTACTCGATACCACGCGCTGCATCACTTGTTTCCGACACTTCCATATCACAACCTCGGAAAAGCTCACAAGCTGTTGATGGAAAAACTCCCTGCCGACTCCCCGTACCGAGAAACGGTGCGAGTCTCTCTCGTCTCTGCACTGGCGGAGTTGTGGCAGCGGGCGAAAGAGTCGGAAAGCCAACATCGTGTTATCAATAAACCGCAAGATAAGATGGCTGCCTAGGACGCTCGGACTGTTTGTAAATCTTGCCACCTTGCTTGATCATCACATTCCTTGATCGTGCGTCTGGGATTGATAGGAGATCATGAACGGGGTGCGATTTCGTGATTGGCCAGACTTCCAGATAGAGAGACATGGTGGCAATGAAGGAGCCAACGTAGGCGATTCTTGTCGTTTCGACAGAAAATTAGGGGTTGTTCCCACTAAAAATGGGGTTGCGCCTGGTATCTCCCCCGATGCCAGAATCACTTTTTTGGATATGCTAGGCAATTCTCTCGACAGAAACGACCACCTCCGATTTGGGGGAAGTCGAATCATAGTCGATAGTGTGGGACGTTTTTGAAAAAGGATTTCATTTCGATCCTTAGACTTCATACTTCGATCCTTACATTGAATCCGTGGCATCATTGGCGATTGAAATGCAAAACTCTATTCGTGTCGTAGTTACAGGAATTGGCGTGGTATCGCCGATCGGCATCGGTCGAACAACTTTTGCTGATTCTCTTTCCTCGGGTCGCAGCGGAATCACTCGCTGGGACGTTACGACAGAAGGACTCCCCGGATCCTTTCTAATTGCCCCCATACAAGGCTTTGAGGGAAAGGAATATATCCAACCTCGTAAAGCTATGAAGCTGATGAGCCGCGAGTTGCAGACAGCCTACGCCGCGTCGATGCTCGCCTTTCAAGATGCTCGAATCGATCGGTCAACCTTGGATTCAGATCGCGTGGGAACCGTATTCGGCTCCGAGCTACTCTACGGAGAACTCGATGACTACGCCGATGCTGTGAAAAAATCTGTCGTCGAGGGAGAGTTCAGTTCTCGGACATGGGGAGCCGAGGGCATGCGATTGATGAACCCGTTATGGATGCTGAAATACTTGCCCAATATGGCGGCGTGCCATGTCGGCATAGCCATCGATGCGCGCGGCCCCAACAATACCATCACCAGCGAAGAGGTGTCCGGACTGCTAGCCCTAATCGAAGCGGCTAATGTGATTCGACGTGGAGTCGCAGATGTTATGCTGGTTGGTGCAACTGGAAACCGCATCAATCAAACACGACTTCTCTACCGTCACCACGATAAAATTTCACGCGATTTCACTGATCCAACCACTGCACTTCGACCGTTCGATCAAACTCACAATGGAACTGTAGAAGGGGAGGGAGCGGTTACTTTAGTCATTGAAAGCGAAGCTCATGCGAAACGGCGAGGCGCAACTCCGATCGCAGAACTAGTTGGTTGGGGAAGTTCATGCTGCCCTCCAACACGTCCCTATGGCATGAACCGGCACGCGATTGTGAACTCTTTGCAAGCTGCTCTCGCGACTGCGGGAGTGACAGCTAAAAGTCTCGATCATATCAATGCTCACGGATCTGGTATTGCTCACGAAGACCGCGAAGAGGCTAAAGCACTCGCCGCCGTTGCACCTGGAATCCCCATCACTTCATTGAAAGCACACTTCGGTTCGCTCGGTTCCTCAGCCGCACTGATGGAATTGGCAGGTAGCCTCTGCGGTATCGCCAAAGGTGAAGTATTTCCAACGCTGAATCATCATCAAACAGATCCCGAGTG
>JBEGUT010000592.1:0-3300 GCA_041178745.1 Planctomycetota bacterium
CTCAGCGGAGGGCACGGGATTCGAACCCGCAACCCCTTACGGGGCACTTCATTTCCAATGAAGCCGCTAACCATTCGCTTACCCTCCAGAGTGCGATGGCATTCACGGGGCCTGGCAGTTGTCCCGCCAAGCTTTGCTTCAGTAGATTACCCCAGATATCCGACTTCGGAAAGCGATGTTGTTTAGAAAATTAACTCGAAACAACACTACCGCCCCACCAGTCGCGCTAAATACTCCTTGATTACCAAATCCATTTCCCCTAAAGAACCACCGTTGGGGAGGAACTCAACCAGATGATCAGGCAGTTCGCCCGACCTGAAATCCGCCGGCACCGGGACCAAATCGAGCCCCTGCCGGGCCGCTAGCCGCATCGCTCGAGGCATATGCCAGGCACTGGTGATCAATCCGACCCGCTTTACCTCAGGGTGATCCAGCACCCACTTCCGAACCTCCACCATCTCCTCGGACGTTGTCCGTCCCCCCAGCCTAACTATAGCGGGTGCAGGAACCTGTAAGTCCGTCCAAATCTCCGTCGTCTGCTGCGCCCCGTTCTTGCTAGAACTGGAAATAGCCGCAATCGATTCGCCCGTCGTGATTAAGTACGATGACTTCCCTCGATGAAACATCTTGGCCGCTAAAATGACTCGCTCTCCCGCCGAACTAACCATACTTCTACCACCAGGAGTCTGCGATGTACCTCCCCCTAATACCACTAGGGCGTCAAAGGACTCAACTTGGTTGGGATCCACTTCGATGACATCGCTTTGCAATCTACGAACCAGATAACCTGGCAGCACCGGCGAAGAACAAAGGGTAAATAGAAGCCACAACAAAGCAGCGACACTCGCCAACCGGAAGCTTTTGGCGAATAAACAGAACAGAACCAATCCGAGCAATGCCAACCACATCAGTCCGGTTGGCAGAACAAGCGCCGTCGCAACTTTTTCGGCCGCTGTTTTTCCCGATGCGATCCATGTTCCGATCGTCATCACCAAGGGAATCGACGCTATGGCAACAACACTCTTGAGAATCAATCGTTGCCAAAGTCTCTTAGTATCAAGCGAGCCACCATCCGCGACGTGATTTAGCATGACAAAAACCTCGCAAGCTACCGTCGCGATTTCACCTCAGCTAACCAACTCGCAAACTAGCTTCCACATTCCTCAGCGCTTCACGCAGCTTTCCATGCTCTTGCGACCCAAGGCCACTGGACTCTAAATTAAGCCACTCAGATACCTTCTTTTCAGCCGAGATTACCGTGCTGTGCCGGCGTCGACCAAAATAGTCACCTATCTCGGCATAGGCAGCACGAGTGTACTTGCGGGCCAAAAACATTGCCAACATTCTCGGTTGACTGACCGTCTTCGTCTTCCCTTTTGCCTGAAGACTCTTTGGATCCAAACCAAAAACATCACAAACTGCCTTCTCAATGTCAGACAGTCGAACTGAAGGCTGACAAGAACTCAAGAGATCCTGAGTTGCTTCAATCGCTTGATGATCCGAAAAACTACCACCCAACATCAAACTTAACGCTCGTAGTCGATTTACTAAACCAAAGAGCACTCGGGCGTCACCGGAACTCTTCGCAGCCAACTCGCGAACAATCTTGTTTGAAACCTTAACCTGGAAGTCCGCTAACAACCGCGAAAGAACTTCGTAACGCGTGGCTTCATCCAACCCCTCAAGTACACATACCATGCCGCCAGTCAATCGAGCATAAAGGTCTGTACCGAGGATAGATAATTCTTGCAGCGAACGATCGGCGACCAAAATGATCTGCCTTCCCTGCCTAAGCAAAGTATCTAACGTATGCTTCAATTCTTGTAGTGTCGCGCGTTTACCAGCTAAGAACTGAATATCATCCAAAATCAAACACTCTACATCGCGATACTTCTTGCGAAAATTCGGCAAGCCGCTTCCACGAATCGCTTCCATAAAATCGTTCGTGAACTGCTCGCTTGACAAATACACCACTCGCCTAAGCCCATGGACTTGTCGAAGCCTCGCTGCAATCGCATGAGCCAAATGAGTCTTGCCACTTCCACAAGGCCCACAAAGCAGTAATGGAGTAATCGCGCCCGGGTTTTGCACAATGGCCTGTACTGTGGAAAGCGTCTTACTGTTACAGGCGCCCACCACAAAATTTTCCCAACTCAAAGCGCGTTGCTTCGTAGGAGACATTCGTCCCCCCGCCTGCCGTCGCTCATCTTTGTTTGGGAATGAAACCACGTCGTTGTCCTGCCTCACTGATGGCCCAACAAGTTCATCCGATCCAAGCACACCGCCAGTCCGACCCAGTCGATCCGCTACCTGTACCGAAGAATCGCCAACCAACCTAGGGACGCTATCTTCTACACTTCGTATTGAATCAGATGCTCGATTCTGGTTCGATCTCTTGCTAGCTGCTTCTTGATAACGGACGACTTCCGCCGAAGTGACGTTTGTATCGGACTTCTCCGTCACACCGCTAGAAGAATTCGCCGCGACATCAAAATCAACCGAGGTTAATTTCGCATCACCTAATACTACGATAGTCGCGTTAACGTCGCCATGAAACCTTCGAAAACACCAATCCCTGGTAAAGATGTCCTGAAAAAAGATTTTAAGAGTCTCGCCGGCGATTTTCCACTCGATCCGATTTCCAAACCATACATCGAACCTATCCAGCCCAATCCGCTCAGCTAGCGCCTCCTTACACTTTCGAATCAACTCCTGTTCGCCAACCGTCACGTCGTGTGCCATGTTGTGCGCGCACTCCTATCGCTTAACCCAAATTGGTTTGATTTCATTTGAAGAGTGGTGGTTTCAAACCAACCCATTTTCCCCGCGTTTGTGAGACGGCCACGTTTCATTGCCGCGAGGCGCTTCAGCAACCATCCGCCAAAGCGAAGCGAGATTCTATGGTTGCTAGCATCACTGTCAAACCACACCTTAAGGGAGCCCAGCTATTTGCTGGCTCCGCATCGCCATAAACTCTTATTTTCTATGCAGGGATGATGAATTTGGTGGCCAAAAAGGGCGCTGAAAATCTTTGCACAGCCGATTTCCTAACGTTGAAAACGTGTAAACAATTCAGTTGCAATTAAACCGAATCTGTATCTACTTGTCGCAAACTGTTTAGAACTCAACACTTAGGAACACCTCTCAGGATGCTTCTGGTTTGCATTATGCAAAATCAGGGCAAATCCCTGGAAAAACAGCTTGTTTATCGATTCTGATCAGGGCCATGCCTAAACCATACCTCGGTCGAGTTATAACAATCGAATAGACGATTCTCGTAAATTCGATTGGCCGGCGCAT
>JBEGUT010000593.1:0-3298 GCA_041178745.1 Planctomycetota bacterium
CGGTGGCTCTGCGCGTTGGCGCCAGCGGCTGATAGGTAAAGTCCGTACGGCATAGGATGTTCTCTGTTGAAGTCCGAAATGACTCCGCCCGAAGAGCCTTTAGCAGGAATCAGGGGGAGCGTCCAGGGCAATCTTGGTTTGGAGTGGAGGTTAAATAAGAGATCGAAATCGACAATTTCCCCGGATTTAATGGCTCTCCTTGTCGGTTTGGGCTGGTCGACCTACACTGAACAAGGTAGCGCTAAATTGGTAGTTTAATGTTGACGATCCAAGTGCATTGTTTTGTGGCGATCTCCCCTCGCCAGATACTGCCTGGTCGTTGAAGAGTGGTCGAGAATAAGTAAGAGTTTAAAAAGGCCACTCCGAAGGTTTCGCTTCAGGAATTTGTTTGGGTGATCGAGTATTAGCGTTCACCTGAGTTGGCATTTTTATGTTCTTACCATTGCAGAGATGATGATAGGTATAGGGACTAATGTCTGAGAGCCGAGACGAAGAGATTTATCAAGATCACGTGCTGGATCATTATGAAGATCCGTATCACCGTGGACATTGTGAGCATGCCACACATCATCACGAAGGAAATAATCCTCTCTGTGGCGACGTCATATCTGTTGAACTGCGGGTAAACGCTGACGGCGAAGTGGTAGAGGCATGGTTTGAAGGGGATGGTTGCTGCATCTCACAAGCTTCGGCATCGATGTTGATGGAAGCTGTAGAAGGAAAATCGGTAGAGGAGGTAAAGAAGTTTTCAGCCGAAGACATGCTGAAGCTTTTCGGCCCTCGATTGACCCCGAATCGACAAAAGTGTTGCCTGCTTTCGTGGCGTGTTTTGCAAGCAGCGTTTCATTCCCCTATTGCCGAACAGAACGATTCATCTTCGTCCTTCGGCGGCCCTCATTTAGGCGAAGAGAATTGACGGTTACTATGACAGCTCATCCACTCGATGTAGCGCGAATAAAGTCTGATTTCCCAATCCTGAATCAAGCGTCATCTTCTCTAGCAGTCGCAACACTCACTGCTGGGGCATCGCAGCAAGTATCAGGTGATAGCGGCCGACTGGTATTTCTTGATAATGCGTCATCGACGCAGAAGCCGAAAGCTGTCATCGATGCAATGGTCGACTGCATGCAACGGTACTATGCCAACGTGCATCGCGGTATCTATGGTTTCAGCGAAGCTTCGACGGAAAAGTACGAAGCTTCAAGACAGACCGTTGCCAAGTTTATCAATGCTCCACAACCGGAAAGCGTCATTTTCACCGGTGGTTGTACGGCCGCGGTCAATACCATCGCGAGAAGCTGGGGTGAAGCTAATATCAAGTCGGGCGATTTGATTTTGGCTACCGAGATGGAGCATCATGCCAACCTTGTGCCCTGGTTTCAATTGGCTCAGCGAGTAGGGGCCAAAACGCAACTGGTGCGAGTGACCGATGATGGTTTGTTAGACATGGAACATTTACAGCAGTGCTTGGAGTTGAAGCCGAAGTTATTTGCCGTGACCGCTGTGAGTAATGTGCTGGGAACCATTAATCCGATCGAGCGTGTTACGGAAATGGCCCATCGAGTTGGGGCTGTTGTCTTTGTAGATGCCGCGCAGGCGATTCCGCATCAAGCGGTGGACGTTCAATCATTAAATGCCGACTTTCTTGTTTTCAGTGGCCATAAGGTCTTGGGGCCGACTGGAATTGGCGTGCTCTATGGAAAGTTGGATCTGCTGGAGTCGAGTCCTCCTTTTTTGGGGGGCGGCGGAATGATTTCAAGAGTGTGGAGTGATGGTTTTCAGGCAGCCGAATTGCCCGCGAAATTCGAAGCAGGAACTCCACCGATTATTGAGGCGATTGGTTTAGCAGCAGCTCTTGAATACGTTCAAAATATTGGCTTAGAGAGTATTGCTGCTCACGAAAGGCGATTGGTTAAGGAAACGCATCGTCTACTGGATGGGATGGAAGGGTTAAAAGTGTTTGGTCCAGGACCTGAACATAAGGCAGGGATTTTCAGCTTTACCCTAAATGGAATTCACGCCCATGATATCGCTTATTTAATGGATAAGTCTGGCGTAGCTGTCAGGGCAGGGCATCATTGCACCATGCCACTTCACAAGCGTTTCGGGATCGCAGCGAGTACTCGTGCATCATTTTACGTGTACAATGACGAAGAAGATGTGCGCTTGCTTGCCAAATCGATTGAATCCTTGAAAAGTAAATTTCGGCGTCGAAAGTCATAAACTGAATAGGAGCTATTCCCATGCGTGTTTTAGCAAGCTGTTTGATCGTTAGTCTTTCTGTATTGGTTGGCTGCGGAAGCCAAGTAGATTCCGGAGCGGCCAAGCCGGTCGCTGTTGAATCTACCCAAACCGAAAAGGTAGTGAGCGAAGGAACTGAAGTCGCTGTTTCGACTGTTGTGCTAAAGGTTCCTAGCATGACTTGCCCTCACGGTTGCTGGCCGACTGTGAAAGAAACATTGGAAGGTCAACCTGGAGTTGCTGGTGTTGAACTAGCCAAACAAGTTGATGCCGATACGATCGACAAACCCGAAGTAACCGTGAAGTATTCTGGTGATTTCGATTTAAAAGCAGCGATCGACGCTCTGGCAAAAGCGGGGCACGAAGGCGCTCAGCAGTTGAACTAATTTTGCCAGGTGAATCCAAGGTATTCACAGTCGCAGGAAGCTTACCGCTGGCAGTTAATGCCTGCGGTAAGCGTCAACAACGTGGTTTAACTGAGTTTACTTAATGGTGCTCTGTCACCTTTGGAGTTGTGGGAATTGGTGGGCGTTCATGCTGGGCTGAACTTCGTCTCCGTGATGAAGTGGCCAAGTAGAAGTGGCTAAGTAGAATCGCTCACGAACCAGCCTAAGTTGAGATCACTTGAAGCGACCTAAGCGAGCGTTTTTCTTTATCGCTCGCTGTTAAACATCGCACTGAACCTCGTGTGCGATCCGCCAGGTTGAATTTAAGAGAGCCCTTGCTTAGGGCTTTGCTTCAATTTTAGTGAGTTGTTGGTGGACAATGTCCACAGGGATTGGGATTCCTTTGAGGATCCCTTCCACGACGATGCTCCCACGCACGATTCCTTGAAAGCGGCAGACCACAATTCTTCCTCGGCGCAGCTTGGTCATCCCGCAGACGACGATAAGCCGGTCACCAGGGATAACGGGATCTCGGAAGCGAACGTCTTCCAGTCCACCGAAGCCAACCATCTTGGCTCCCAACAGATCGTATTTCATCGCAAAGTAGCTGCACATTTGTGCGGCCGCTTCCAGCATCATAACGCCGGGCATCAGAGGCATATTAGGCATGT
>JBEGUT010000594.1:0-3297 GCA_041178745.1 Planctomycetota bacterium
GTGCCTTGCGCTATTCAAGGTACGTAACGAACTGACTGTAGCGATGGTCGAACCTCAGAATCTCGAGACGATTGATCATCTTCGACGCATCACCAATCTTACCATTCGACCGGTCGTCGTACTACAGACCGCCTTACAGCGACTGCTCAAACGATCGTATGAAGCAGATTTTTCCGTTGATACGATCACTGCAAATTTCGACAATCAAGAGATTGAGGTCAGCGAAGAACAAGAAGTCTTTAAAGTTGACGCGGTTGAGATCCTTGCCGAAGGAAGCCCAGTCGTCAATCTAGTCAACTATCTGCTGCTTCAAGGTGTACGCCAGGGCGCTAGCGACATCCACATCGAACCTGGCCAAAAAACCTGCATGGTACGCTTTCGAGTCGACGGCCAATTGCGAGAAGTGCTGCGGCCCCGCTCCGATGTGCATGCCGCCACCGTCTCACGTATCAAAGTGATGTCGAAAATGGACATCGCCGAACAGCGAAAACCTCAAGATGGTCGATTTCATGCTAAGATCGACAACCGCAACGTCGACTTCCGCGTTTCAACGCTCCCCACCGTTCAGGGTGAAAAAGTTGTAATGCGTATTCTCGATCGCGCGAGTATCTCCTTCGATCTCGATCGTCTCGGCGTGCCTGATACTCAATTAACACGACTCAAAAATATTCTGCGCAGACCTCATGGCTTGGTACTCGTCACAGGCCCAACCGGCAGCGGTAAGACCACGACGCTCTACTCCGCCGTGGAAATGATCAAGAGCATCGCTCGAAATATCATCACCGTCGAAGATCCTGTCGAATACCAACTTGAACTGATCAATCAAGTCCAGGTTCAAAGCTCGAGAAATATGACCTTCGCGAGCGCCTTGCGAAGCATCTTGCGTCAAGACCCGGACGTAATCCTCGTCGGTGAAATTCGTGACGCTGAGACAGCCGAAACCGCAATTCAAGCTGCCTTGACAGGTCACTTGGTTCTCAGCACTCTTCATACTAACGATACCGCTTCCACCATAACCCGTTTAGTCGACATGGGAATTGCCCCATTTAAAATTTCGGCAGCCCTCGCTGGAATCGTCGCCCAACGTCTCGTACGACGCGTGTGCCCGAACTGTAAGAGTAGTTTCTATCCCTCAGCGGAAGCTCTCAAACTCGTTGGCTATGAGAATCGTACTCGCCAGCAGTTCGTGAAAGGCCAGGGATGCACACAGTGCCACGACACAGGATTCCGAGGCCGCCGAGGTATTTACGAAATACTAGATGTCAACCATCACGTCCGTCAATTGATTCAAGATAGTGCTCCCCTAGATCATATCCGCGCCGAACTTACAACTCAGGGTGGCTCAACTCTTCTGTCAGAAGCTTTGACGATGGCCGATCAAGGGACAACCTCGCTCGATGAAGTCGTTCGAGTTGCGTTGTTCGATTGATGACTGCACGAATTAAATATCGAGCCTTTGCGCTCACAAGGTCTATATGTTAGATATCAAATCCTCCAACAGTGAACTCTTTTCACCACGCAAATTAGCACCATCAACCTCGAATCCGTGGGATGCCTGGGCTTCTCCCTCTCGCTCTTCGTCCGCGGTCGCTAAGAATGCTTCTGCCAATTCATTTCCGCTAGCAGTCGGTTCAACACCGGCAAGGAAGAAGAGATATTCCTTTCGAAAAAACAAAAAGGCACAACTGCTGATTATCACGAAACAGCTTGCCTTGCTAGTCGATACGGGCGTTGACATTTCCGAAGCTTTACACGTTATCTGCGCTCAACTCCAACCTGGTCCGATCACTCAAGCATGGATTGATATTCGCGAAGACATCTCAACTGGTAAATCGCTTTCCGCAGCCTTGCATCAACAACGGGATATTCTCGGTGCTGATATCGTAGCCGGTATTTCCGCGGGCGAAGCTTCAGGTAAATTATCCGAGGTTCTACTGAGCACTTCTGCTAAACTTGAACGAGAGTTGGATCTTTTGTCTTCTCTACGAAGCGCTATCGCTTATCCTTGCGTGCTCTGCGTTGTAGCTTTCGGTGTGGTAAATGCGCTGGTATGGTTCGTGTTACCTCAGTTCGATAAGGTCTTTTCGAGTATGAGTTATGAGCCTCCATGGATTACACAATTCTTACTCGAAGGAGCTCAAGCGATTCGCCGCTACTACGCTGGTTTAGTTCTCGGCATTGTCGCATTTGTCAGCCTTTTGATCTACACCTGGAAACATCCACGATTCAGTATCCACCGCGACAGAATCCTGTCGCGTTTACCGGTTATCGGAAAATCGTATCGCTATTTAGCTACAAGTAACTTTTTATTGTTGTGTGGAAACATGCTTCGCAACGGCGTCCCCTTGCTCGAAGCCCTGCAACTGTCCGCTCGTGCTTCCTACAGTCCCTCACTAAGAAGCCTATTGCAAGAAGCTGAAAAGGAAGTACTTCTGGGAAATAGCCTCAGCTACACACTTTCCAAGTCTGATTTTCTTCCACCCGGTACATCGAGCATGATCACCATGGCGGAGAAATCGGGTAGCCTCGACCGCGTTATGGTAACGACTGGGGAATACTTCGAGAAAGAAGGGGGACAATCCCTGCAACAAGCCTTTAAGCTACTCGAGCCTATCCTAATCGTTTTGATGGGTGGATTGGTCGCGCTGGTTATAGCGTCTGTGATGCTTCCGATGATGGATGCAAACTCGGCCATTCGGTAGGAATAAAGACGTTGAGCTCTGCAGTATCCTATGATTTTGAAATCTCTGCTCGTATGCAGGCAGTGTTTCGCTGCGGCTAACTTAATCAGAGACACCAGCAACCACAGGCATTTCCATTCCCATGCTGCAAACTCTTAGTAAATCGATCTTGATTCATCCTTTCGATGCCTCTGCCCGTGGCTGGGTAGGCATCGATTTTGGATCAACGTCTATCAAGATCGTTCAATTGAGAAACCGTTTTCGGCGAATCGAGTGCTTACTGGATACATGGATCGAAACGCCTCCTTTAGAGAATGGCAATCCCCTTGAACTGGCAAACGCAGGAGTCTCTCGGCAGCCAGTTGCGTTTGTAACCTCCATGCAGTGGATTGACCTGGACTTCGGGATGGATACTACGAGTGATCTGGATTCTCATTCTCTGACCAATCATTCAAGTCCAGGAACCGCCTACCTGATGCCAACGATCAAAGGAAGTGGTTCAGTAAAACCGCGAAAACTACAAATCGCTCCCGGCCTTGCCGATTGGCTCAGCGAACAAGCGCTTCAACTTGATTGTGATCCACGAATTATCGATGCCCCACCTTGGGCGCTAACG
>JBEGUT010000595.1:0-3294 GCA_041178745.1 Planctomycetota bacterium
GTCGACCTTATCGCACGAGAACAGTCTGCCCCATAATCGGGCTCCGCTCCCAATAGTTATTCGGCGGTCGAGGTGACTACATCCCATGACGGGTTGGCGTTACAATCTCAGGAGACAAGTGCCAAGAACTTCGGAACTATTTTAGCGAACTGGCTTTGAAAGTGGACAGTTTTTTTTCAAACTACGGAAAATCAACTGACCAGCCGGTGGCAATGAGAGGCGAGCATGAGTGCAATTGAGGCGGTGGATCGTTATTTGGAAACGGCTCGAGAGGGTCAGCTAGAGGATTTAAAACAGTGGCTACGTATCCCTAGCGTGAGTGCCGATCCAAAACGCAAAGAGGATGTTGCCAAAGCGGCCAGTTGGTTGCATGAGCGTTTTCAAACTATTGGATTAAGCTCCGAGATCATTCCAACCGAAACGCATCCGCTGGTGTTTGCTTCAACTCCGCCAGTTCCTGGCCGTCCTGTAGTGCTGGTTTATGGGCACTATGACGTGCAGCCGCCTGACCCGCTGGATCAGTGGATTACGCCGGCATTCGAGCCATCGGTTCGGGATGGTAATATCTATGCTCGTGGCGCGACAGACGACAAAGGACAGGTTTTAACTCACTTTCAAAGCGTCAGTGCATGGCTAAAATCGGGCCAGCCCTTACCGTTGCAAGTTAAATTTCTCATCGAAGGTGAAGAGGAAGTAGGTAGCGAGGCACTTGGAAAGTATTTGGAAAAAAATTCCGACAAATTTGCGGCTGATGTGATCGTTATCTCGGACACTTCGCAATACGCCAAGGGGCAGCCTGCTATCACTTACGGCTTACGGGGTATCGCCTATTTCGAAGTCTGGGCTCACGGCCCGAAACAGGATTTGCACTCCGGCGTTTTTGGCGGATCAGTGACAAATCCTGGTATTGCTTTAGCAAGACTTATCGCTTCGCTTCATGATTCCAGCGGCCGTGTTCGGTTACCACGTTTTTACGATTCTGTGATTCCGCTCAAGGAGAGCGAGCGCGAACGATGGCGTGCGCTCAACTTTCAGGACGCTCGGATGGCTCAGCAACTTGGCGTCACCGAGTTGGCTGGGGAAGCAGGCTATTCGACGCTTGAGCGGCGTTGGGCGCGTCCGACGTGCGATGTGCACGGCTTGATGGGAGGCTATCAGGGTGAGGGTGGCAAGACGATCATTCCTGCGACGGTCGGAGCAAAGATTAGTTTTCGACTTGTACCCAATCAAAGCCCAGCCGAGGTGGCTCAGCAGTTCAAAGAATTCGTTGCTGCGTTCAAGCAACCGGGAATTCGTTTTGAGGTAATAGATCTGCACGGCGGTCCTGGAGTTGTAATTGATCCAGATAGCGAATTCATGAAGGCAGGTGAACGAGCAATCGTTTCAGCATTCGGTAAAGCTCCTGTCTTAATGCGTGAGGGTGGTTCGATTCCGATTGTGGCCGATATGGTCAAACGATTGAAAGCGGCGGTGCTCTTGCTAGGCTGGGGCCTGGATGATGACAACGCTCACAGCCCGAACGAAAAGTTCTGTGTCGAAGATTATTACCGAGGAATTCGTGCTAGTGCTCACTTATGGAAGGAACTTGGCGAGCTGGCTCACTAAAGATGCTGGGGCGCGGCTGCGTCGTTCAGTGCAAAGATGGAACCATTGTTGACGATTACATTCAAATCTAAATTTTCTTAAACACTACTGCTCCTATGCTTGATCGAAAATACATTGTTGAAAACGCGGCGTTGGTTCGGGAAAACTGTATCCGTCGAGGAGTGACTTGCGATATCGATCGCATTGTTGAACTGGAGAGCCAGCGAAGGAAGAAACTGCAAGAGGCTGAAGAATTAAATCGTTTGGCGAATGAAGCGAGCAAGGCGATTGGTGGGGCGCCGCCGGAAAAACGCGACGAATTGAAGGAACGTGGTCGGCAGCTTCGTCAACAGAAGGAAGCCGCCCAAGCCGAACACGATCGACTGGAAACGGAAATTCATGAACTGGAAGTTCGTATTCCCAACTTGACACATCCCGATGCGCCTTTGGGATCAGACGATGCCGCGAATACAGAAATTGCTCGTGGCAAGACACCGATCCCTCAGTTTTCCTTCAAGCCACTGGATCATGTTGAGCTGGGTAAACGGTTGGACATGATCGATTTCGAAGCGGGTGCGCGAGTATCCGGAGCGGGATTCTATTTCCTGAAGAACGATGCTGTGTTGTTGGATCTCGCGTTGCAACAATACGCAGTTCAGTACTTGGTAGCGCGAGGGTTTATACCCGTTATCACTCCCGACCTCGCCCAGAGCAGCATTTTGCAAGGGATTGGTTTTATTCCGCGCGGGCCAGAAACTCAAATCTACAGTGTTGAGAACACGGAATTGAATTTGATTGCGACAGCAGAGATCACATTGGGAGGTATGCTGGCCGACCAAGTTATCGATGCAGAATCCTTACCGTTGAAGATGGTAGGAGTCAGTCACTGTTTTCGAACGGAAGCGGGAGCTGCGGGCCGAGCCTCCAAGGGGCTCTATCGCGTGCATCAATTCACCAAGATCGAAATGTTTGCCTTTACGCTGCCTGAAGATAGTTCGGCGATTCACGAAGAGCTTCGACAGTTAGAGTGTGAATTGTTCGATGGCCTTGAGATTCCTTATCGAGTGGTTGATACAGCGACCGGTGATCTCGGTGGTCCTGCGTATCGAAAGTACGACTTAGAAGCGTGGATGCCGGGGCGAGGAACTAGTGGCGAATGGGGAGAAGTAACCAGCACTTCAAATTGCACCGATTATCAGGCACGACGGCTGAATATTCGTTATCGCACCAAGGGGCAAAAGGGGACCAGCTTGGTTCATACGCTCAATGGTACTGCGATCGCGATCAGCCGCGGCCTTATTGCGGTGATGGAGAATCATCAACAGGCGGATGGTACGATCGCAGTTCCTAAGGCATTGCAACCTTGGGTCGGCAAAGCAGTCATCGGACAACCTAAGGCATAAACGTTTCTAATTTATATTTTGTGGGAAGCTAAGTGATGAGAATGACACTGAAACGAGGTTTGCTGTGCCTTTGCTTGGCATTTCCCGGTAGTTCCTTAGCGTTTGGCGAAGAGGTATCGCTATGGCCACAATTCCTTGGCCCAACAGCTCAAGGGACCAGTGTAGCTAAAGATCTACCGACGCGCTGGAGTGAATCGGAAGGTGTGCGTTGGAAAACGAATTTACCGGGGTTGGGATGGTCTTCGCCGGTGATTTCCTCGAACCGTATTTATTGCACAGCGGCGATACCGGACACGAGCGATAAAGA
>JBEGUT010000596.1:0-3294 GCA_041178745.1 Planctomycetota bacterium
GGAGCTTGGAATCCCCACAATTCAATTGCATGCTCCGCATCGAGGGACTCGAACGGCGAAAGCGGCAGAAGACTTTACTAAGCAACTGGAAAGTCTAGGGGTCGAATTGACTTGCGTGTTTGGCGGTTTTGAAGGAGAGAGTTACGCGGATATTCCTACAGTGGTTCGAACCGTGGGCCTCGTGCCTGCAGATACACGTGCTGCTCGGCTGCAAGAAATGAAGGAGATTTCCGACTTCACTCGCTTGCTGAACTGCGATGTTATCGGACTCCACCTAGGTTTTGTGCCTCACGATACTTCCTCTCGTGAATACGCTGACGTGGTCGAAGTAACACGTCAATTGTGCGATCATGCTGCTCGCAATGAGCAAGACGTTCATTTGGAAACCGGCCAGGAGACGGCTGTGGCTTTGGTGCAGTTCATTAAAGACACTCAGCGCAATAATCTCTTTGTGAACTTCGATCCGGCGAACATGATTCTCTACGGAACTGGAAATCCGATTGAGGCACTGAAGTACATCGGCAGCTATGTTCACAGCGTCCATTGCAAGGATGGTACTTGGAGCGCTCAGCCCGGTGTGACCTGGGGGTGCGAAGTGCCGCTGGGGAAGGGCGATGTCAACATGGAACTGTATTTGAAGACTCTGTACGAGATTGGTTATCGAGGACCGCTGACAATCGAACGAGAGATTCCTCAGGAGCCTGAACGACAAAAGGCTGAGATCGGTGGAGCTGTGAATCTGTTGCAGTCGCTTCGGTCAAAGATCGTTGTGTGAGTTGTAACTTGAGTGCAAAATTCTAGGCATGGTTTGAGCTGAAAGTTTTGTGCTTTCTCTGCGATGCTTTGTAGTCTCTCTCCTGCGATACCAGTTATGCGACACTAGGTTTTCTCTTGCGATTGGCTCAAGTGCCGAAGTTCGAGAGGGTTTTCCGAGTGCAAGCTTCGGACGAATACCCCCACGTTTCCATGCAGAAGCCCGTCGAGTTCGGTGCCGAATATTTCGCCTCGCCACCCTGTTAGCAGGCGGGGCAGGCTGTCCAGCGACTGAGTTGATACTTGTTTGCTTTTCCCTTGCGAAGCTCGTTTTTCACTGAGCCGAAAATCTGCCCACTCGCGCAAGTCGTCGTTGGTTGCGACCAACTGCGGAGCAATTTTCTTGTTGCGGCAGAGAGATGCCAAGGCGACTTGGAGCAACTGTGCGACTAGCCCCGAAACGTCATCCCGGCGGCCGCGATGCGATTTACTTAAGCGAATTTCAGGAGCTTCCATTCCCCGTTCGATACACCCGGCGATGGGATCTACATACTGCTTCATTCCGGAATGGTGCATCCCGCGTAGATTAGCGATACGTTTTGGATCGGAGCTAGCGCGTCGGGCGAGTTCGACCAGCAAATCGTCTCGAACCAATCTTCTCGGAGGAATGTTGCGCTGGGCAGCAAGCCGATGACGCCATACCCAGAGTTCTCGGAGGATCGCATTGCTGCGTGGCGATAGCGAGGAAGCGCCGGTGAGTCGATGCCACTGTTCCTGGTTTTCTTGGTGCACTAATTTATTTAGCCATTGGTTGATTTCGTCGGTCAACCATTCCAGACGTCCAGCTTCGGTAAGCTGATGACTTAGTTTTCCATGCAATTGCTCCAAGTGGGCGACGTCTTCAGCCGCGTACTGTAACTGTGAACCAGTCAGAGGTCGGGCCCGCCAATCGGTGCGTGTTTCCCCTTTGTCTAATTTGTAGCCTAGCAAACGTTGCAACAAGGTTGCATAAGATGCTGGGTATTCGAGTCCAATGAAACCGGAAGCAATCTGAATGTCAAAGAGGTTGGGGATTAACTGCCCCGTGGCCCGGTAACAAAATAGGGTTTCTTCCCGACCAGCGTGAACGACGATTTTTCTTTTCGGATCCAAAAGAAGATCCCAAAACGGCTGCAGGTCCTTTAATCCTAGCGGATCGATAATAGCGATCTGTTTACGAGTGGCAACTTGGATCAAGCATAGATCGGGACGATAGCAGTCTTCGGATACGAATTCTGTGTCAAATCCCATCCATTCCGAGTCCTTGAGCTGTTGGCACAGATCCAAAAAATGGTTTTGAGATTCAATTAAATCAAATTCCACTTGGATCTCTCCAGCTTGGCAAGTTAGTGATTAAAAGGATGGTTGAAATGTTGAGTTATTGGCGAGCGGATCGACTGTATAACCAGTTCGATCTGATGAGAGGATTGGTCGGCAGGGAAACTCCTCGATCCCGTATCAAATTCTAAACGTAAATAGTCGTCCGATCGCCTGGGATAGGATGGTGACTTGGAAAAAAGGTAGGGATTTCTAAGATCGCCTATCTAGGATGTGGTGGGTAGGTGCGGTGGGGCGCAGTGACTTCCTCCGGATGCTAGTGATGGCTAGATCGCGGATCGTTTGGCAAGAGATTAGGTTCGAGCACGATGAAAAAACGAAGGTCACCCCTCCCCTGCTCTAAAGGGCTGGAATACAGTTTGTTGGTGTCCTGTAGTTACTTCTCGGTTTCGGAATGAGGAATGGATTGTGCAATTCACCCAAGCATCGCTGTTGACGCCAAAGCTTCTGGTGTCGGTTCGCAGCGCGGCGGAAGCGCGAGCCGCTTTGGAGGGTGGTGTTGATTGGTTGGATGTGAAAGAGCCTGTCCTGGGCTCTTTGGGACGCGCTAGTAATTCGGCGATTAAGGAGATCCTGGGTGTGCCACGTGGCAGGGTGCCGCTGAGTTTAGCTGCGGGGGAACTGCGCGAAATTCGAGAGCCTTTATGGGAACAGTGGCGACTGGTAATTGATGGTGTGGGGTTGGTAAAGATTGGTTTATCGAACTGTGCTGGCTACAAATCGTGGCGTTGTGAGTTGAAGGACCTAGCGGCCAATGCCCCGCAGGGACTTCGTTTGGCCAGCGTTCATTATGCGGACCATCAGCAGGCGCATTCTCCTGTATGGGAAGAGATTGTTGAGGTGGCGATGGAAATAGAATCGCCTATGGTCTTAATTGATACCTTTGTGAAAGATGGCCGTGGACTGTTGGACCATGTGAACGCAGAGCAACTTTATGGTTATCGGCAGCAGTTAAGTCGCCTCGGTATCGGCTTGGCACTGGCCGGATCGCTAAGCCATGAGGATTTTCCCGCACTAGTTCAATTGCAGCCAGATGTCATCGCGGTGCGCGGCGCGGTCTGTGAAAAGGGAAGAGAATCCGCGGTTGTTTCCGGCAAAGTAAGCTCATTGAAAAAGATCCTCGGCCAATTGACGGAGTCATCGTTGTAACAGGCTAGGGTTATG
>JBEGUT010000597.1:0-3291 GCA_041178745.1 Planctomycetota bacterium
CAAGGGTGCATCTTTGGCTTCTTCATCGCCCATTTCAGATGTCTGGATCGCCTGGCGAATCCACTCTAATTCATCGCGTTGCTCACGTAAAAAATGAACTGAAGCACATTCCCCGATGCCAACAAGCTTCCAAAAATATTGGACTCGACAAGCTTCTGCAAGTGCTCTGTAGTCAAGATAGCGCCCCTCAAGATTCCTTTGGCTCGCCACCCAATACCAGCAAGCACCGACTCCAATTAGACCAACAGCACAAGCCAAAAGAATCGAAATTGAAAATAAGCTTGAATAGACTTGCGAAAGTAAGATGGCAATTGCACTGAAGCCAAGAAGGCCCATGAACATGCGATCTCTCTCTCTTTGAGCGGATATTGACAGTGCATCTGCGGATAGAAACAGGTCACGAGCCAGTTCAACTTTTGAACCCGCCAGATGCGTGGGTGGCCATTGAGGAAGGGGCAATCCCCAAGTCGCGGTCAATTGACCATCAACTCGGTGCGCGTCAAGGGAGTCCTTATTAAAATTATCGATTCGTGACAGTACGACGCGCCATCGATTGGCCTCACCGTCGCTAGGTAGTCCGCCAGGACTTGCAGGAAGCATTCGTACGCGTCCGACTTCAACGTCTGCCCTGCTCTTCTGGATCAGCGTTTGACGAGTTTGAATGTGGATAACCGGACCAGCATCAGGAAGTATCGGCTGGGCTAAAGCTACGCCTTCGCGAAAATTTTGAACAACCTCCGCTGTTCCACCCGGGCCTTTGGCTTCCTCTCCATCCCACAAAGCAATCAGTACCTGGGCTTGTTGGGAAAGCCAAAGCCCAAGTTCATGGTAGCAAGCGGGACGCAAATGATGCTTGGGGTCAATCACCTTCACCCACGTGGAGCGTGTCAAAAGTTCGCGAAATTCAGCAACCGATTCATCGTCATTGAAATCAGTTTCGTAATCGTCTTGGCTAAGAGGAAGAACAGTGCAAAGTTGCCAACCGAGATTCAACGCACAATTTGCGACCAACCTGTCAGCTCCTTCAGCCAACGCGCTAATCAAAATGCAAGGCGAATGCGGGTTTGATTTCGCTATCAAATTCAATTCGCCATTCACAGCATTGCACAATGCCTCTTCATCCTGATTTGGGATGACTCTGTGGCCTGTTGCGGCAAGAACAATCGGTACGCGACCAGCGAGGTCAAAGGATATGACTGAATTCATGCAGGCAACTTTGGTTTTTGATGTGTTACCAACTTTTGCCATTGACTGTTTTCGTCCGACATAATTTCCGCAGAACGAAGCGTCAAGTAACGCAATTGCAGCCAGTTATTCCAGGGGCTTTGATCTGCGTTCAATACATTTTTAATAGCTTCTGACAATTCATGCAGATGTTCAGCGGTAGTCTTTGATTGATCGGCCAGACGTGATATTTCGAGTGTTGTTGTCAGGCCGTGTATGCCCGCAGCAAGTGCCGGGAAAAATGCCGTAAATATCAGCAACCAATCGGCATGCAAGAGAAAATGTCCCCCGATGGCTGCAACCGTAAGCGTAAAAAGAATGAGCGAAAGCTGATGCAGGATGTGGTCAACTTTATGTTGCTCATGATGAACGCGATGGTGGTATGCCACCTGATCACGGACAACGGCGAGGACGTAATCACGCAGTTTTGGCAGCATGTCCGAGTTGGATGCAATGTACACACCACCCGTTGATGCCGAGGGCAATCCCATTCGGACAATCGTCTGCTGAACTAAACGAAGGTCCTCCGATAAAACTGCCAATCTGGGTTGACCATTCTCGTCCGGCAAGACGCACAACGACGGTTCGGACAACGATTTGGTGACCGCTAACAACGGTAATCCCATGCGGGTGTACCTGAGCTGTTCAGCGACAAATCGGTTGCCAATCCATCTGCGGTGCCACTGCATATTTTTGGCTCGCCAAAGGACTGACACTACAAGTGAGACCAAGCCCAACTCCAAGATTGCCCAAAACGCACCATGTAGGCTTGACCAAAGATTGATAGCCCCAGCTACGGCTGCAAACACGGCTGTAGTGGATGCAAGTGAACTGATCCATGCTGCACTGCGATGCTTCCCTGCTGAAATACTGGCAGCTATATCGGCACTGTCAAACTGCTCATCCAGAACTGGTGTGAGGGCGACGATTCCTTCTGACTCATCCCATGCAGGACCTCTGTAAGCAGAAATTGGACTTGCCGCCAAAGCTGAAAAGACCTTCTTAAAACGGCCCTGCACCAAGGCCATCATGAGTTTATGAAAGGTTCCTGCTCGTGACTTACCGGTCGCGCTATGTTGATGATCGTTTGAATCAAAGGTGGATACAGGATCCGCAATTGCCTGCAAAAATAGCGTTGGATTTTGCAGTGCAATGGGCGACGAAAAACAGGAAAGGAGGCTTTGGATCGGGGGACTTGGGCTCTGAAGTATGTGCCGCTGCGCTGTCGTCAACAGTTCCCGCTGTAGTACCCGCAACAAGCCACTCGCGTCTATCCAAATTACTGGCTTCATGGCCAAAGAAGCGCTCAGGAGCAGCGGAACAACTTCATCATCTATGGTCACCCCGTCCCAAACTACCAATAAGATGTCTGCATACCCAAGAGCGACTTCATTTCTAATTGATTGCGGCAGTCCTGTTTTGATGTCATCAACTTCAGCACCCAACCAGATTTGGCGCTGGGCGAGTTTTTGTGATTCCGTCAGGCTGCCAGGTTTTCCCATTGAAAGCAGGCACAAGGACAGGCATTCTTGATATGCAAGTTCCGCTGCAAATGTCTCTACCTGATTTTGAACACCTGTCAATATTCCAAGTAAAGAAGCTTGATTGGTACGTTCATTTTTAAGCACGCTCACCACATCACGCAATAAATGCATTACTACAGGCTCACCGCTATTGTTCGAGATCAGATCATCTGCGGGACCGGCTACCAACAAATTAAATGTATTGGACGTGCGGTCGAGCTCGTTTAATCGAGCGGACTTCTCAATGAAAGTCATACGACCTCTTCTAGGATGAGACAAGTTTCCATCATTGATATGGATTCCAATAAGCTTCTATTTTCGTAACTCTCCAGCCTTCAGCTTCCTCAAGCAACCAGGCCTTACTGCACAATTCACTTTCTTCATCTTCAATAAGGTATTCAAATTTAAGCTGCATCAATTTATTAAAAGAAAATCCTACCAAATCATATTTAATTCTTCCAACTTTAATATACTCATTAACATCATAAATACTCTTATTAAGAGCCTTTATGGCGTCCACATCACTACTACCCACAATGTCCGG
>JBEGUT010000598.1:0-3290 GCA_041178745.1 Planctomycetota bacterium
TTCCTGCTCCACTCCGAACTGCTCGACTAAAAGCTTAGTAAAATCTTCGCGATTGTAAGTGGTTGTCAAAGAAAACATTGGGTTATCAAAGCGTACATGCTTTAGGGGCACAATGTTGTCCGCAATGGCATCATTCCAATACCTACGGCAACTCTTTAGCATCCCAGCGGGAAAGCCATGCAAGGAAATATCGAAGATGTGACTACCGGGGCGACGAAACCAGGTAGCCAATCCCCCAAGCTTGTAGTGCTGTTCTAACAGCAACACCTTGTAGCCAGATCTCCCCAACATATTGGCCGCGGTCATCCCGGCCAACCCACTGCCAATTACAACAACGTCGTAGCAGTCCTGGGCACCTTGCAAAAAATCACGGGGCATATCGTTCGTCAAACCTCTAAATCAATTCACTTGGGCTACTGTGATCATCAAACAGGTCGTGGCCTAATATCTCTCAGGTCACCTGGAACAGCGTCCCACGCACCAATCGTCGTACATGCCAGGGTAGCAAAATGGCAAGCCGATGACCACCTTCCCCGCCCAACGAGAGACAAACTCTTTCTAGCAACCCTTACTAACCGTACTGAACCCACACTCACCGAATGCTTGCTCATTTTGAGAAGTCTCGAAAGAAGGCTCGATGAAAGCATCCATCCGCGGGTGCGAAAAAGAATCCGACGCGGCATTTCCTCTCTCAAGAAGTAAAGAGAGCTATTTCCGCGTCTTAATTAACTTTTTTCGAGCGGATTCAAAATAAGACCATAGCCAAGCATGAAGGCTTTAGAAGGTAGTCCTGGATAATAGAAACCCAATAACTACAAAGTGCGGATGAGAGGAGTCGAACCTCCACGACCTTTCGATCACTAGAACCTGAATCTAGCGCGTCTGCCAATTCCGCCACACCCGCATGTGGTCTTCAATCGAAGCACTATCCCTCTGAGATTAAGCACCCAAGACGACTATCAAGAAACTAGTACGAATCATTTGAGAACAACAAAAAACAACGTACGGCTGTAATTCTGCAACTCTTATGACTACATAATGGATGTTAAAAACCAGAGCTTACCAGTTGTTGGCTATCTCGTCATATAACTCGCTTGCCCGACACAACTATTTAGGCAGTATCGCTGACACCCACCTAACTGTCCAGTCCTCTTGATCCCGTTTCCTCTTGGTTCGAAATGAATCAATGCAAGACTTCCCCGACGTCCCCTCTTTTCCTTAAAAACTCACAGTTTCCCGAATCAATAGCGAGGAACTCCCGAATCGATCTGCTGAGACCAAGCGTCGATCCCCCCTGCCATATTAACGCAGTTTAGGAATCCGTTTTTACGCAGCCAAAGAACCATTCTCATGCTTCTGCCACCATGATGACAGTGAACAATAATCGACTTCTCTTTTAACGCAGTCAGCTTGTCAACATTCTGCTGAATTTCGCTTAGAGGGATCAACAAAGAACCTTCGATATGCGCTAGTTGATATTCGTCGGGTTCGCGGCAGTCAATCAAAACGATCTCAGGATCCTCTTGCATCATCTGCTGAGCTTGATGTACATCGACTTCGATTGGCTGATATTCCGACGCCATCACTTCCTCGATTCTACTTTCTGAAATTACGTCCCGACACGTTACTTTAAAAATGTCCTGCTTCAAGTATTGTCGAGCAAATCAACAGCTTCGAAGCGTTCGCCTTCTAGCATCGCCAAACTTGCTCCACCACCGGTGCTAACATGCGTGACTTGATCCGCAAACCCAAGCTGTTCGATCGCCGCTGCACTATCACCACCGCCGATGATGCTCACCGCATCACTTTGAGCAATCGCATTGGCAACTGCTTTCGTACCTTCGTCAAATGGAGACATCTCAAACACTCCCATCGGACCATTCCAAACCACTGTTTTGGCATTGCGAACCAGATCGCTGTAAAGCTTGGCCGTTTCTGGACCAATATCGAGCCCTTCCCAACCATCTGGAATCTCGCCTGCCTTAACAACTTGTTTGCTGCAATCTGAAGAGAATGCATCACCACAGTGCGTATCGACTGGCAGTAAAAGCTTATTGCCACCAGAGGCAATCAAAGACTTTGCCAGTTCTACCTTGTCCGGTTCCACCAAACTCTTTCCAACCTTGCCACCTTGTGCTAGTGAGAATGTGTAAGCCATTGCTCCACCGACTAACACTTTGTCGCAAATTCCGAGCAGGTTATTAATCACATTGATTTTGTCGCTGACCTTCGCACCACCTAGAATCGCCACAAAAGGTCGTTCAGGTTTCGCAAGCACATCGCTCAAATACTGAATCTCTTTGGCCACCAAGAAACCGCTGACCTTCGGTTTACTTCCCATCGCTTGGGGCACTGCGACCATTGAAGCGTCAGCGCGATGGCATGTTCCGAAGGCATCGTTGCAGTAGATGTCCGCCCAACCCGCTAAGATTGAAGCGAAACCGGCATCGCCATCTTTTTCACCCGCATTGAATCGCAAATTTTCTAGTACACATACCTCTCCCGACTTCAACCCGAGAATCGTTTGTTTAGCGCTTTCACCCACCGTATCCTGCGCAAATGCCACAGGCTTACCTAACAACTCGCTCAAGCGAATCGCTGTTGGTCGCAAGGTAAACTCCGGCTCAACGCCCTTCCCCTTTGGACGCCCAAGATGGCTACAGAGAACCAATTTTCCGCCTCGGCTAAGAACCGACTCAATCGATGGTATCGCCATCTTGATTCGCCGATCATCCGTTATGTTGCCGTCATCGTCCTGTGGCACGTTGAAGTCCACTCGCATCAAAACCACTCGATTGCGAACATCGACATCAGCGATCGTTTTCTTAGCCATCTTTCAAATGCCCTATGTAACCTAAACAACATGAACGAAGCGATCAGGATTTTCCGAAGTGCCTAACTCGGCCAACTTGCCCGCGTAGACGGCTCACCCAAATTACCGTTTCAGAAATACCTACGGCTTTGCCCGAAAGTGAGCCAACCCATTCGAAGTGCAAAATTATCTCGGATTCGAGGGGTTTGTCGAGTAGACCATCAAACCATCTTGCTCTGAGCCCGCATTTTCCTAGCTTGTACCAAACGCAATATCAATTCATCTGCCAGCACTGCGATCAATAGAGCGAGGCCAATAATCACGAATTCATACGGCTTTGGAATACTCAACGCTTCAATGCTCAAATACAACGCTCGCATCACAGCCGTTCCAACGACGACACCCACGATCGAACCTGAACCACCTCTCAGCGAACATCCTCCCAATACCGCCGCAGCAATCGCGTAGAGTTCGTAAA
>JBEGUT010000599.1:0-3277 GCA_041178745.1 Planctomycetota bacterium
CAACTTGCCTCCCACCTCTAAACTCATCAATTGCAAAACTTGAGGTCATAGAGCAAAAGAGACCACTGCCACACTCGTCTTTGAATCAGGAAACCCTCTCTATGCGATTGTGCCGCTACTCCCATTTATCTGCGATCGCTGTTGGTTTGTATTTTGATGATGGCGTCATACCTTTGCGGGAAGTAGCAAGGTTAACTGGCGACACTCTTTTGCAGAGCGAACTGGACAAGCAACCGGATTGCATGGAAAGACTTTTATCACCAAGCGGAGACCTATCACAACAACTTCGTCATTGCTTCGACGCCATCGAGAACTTTCAACGTATTCCCAAAGTTTCGACTTCGGAGATCGAAGTACTTCCTCCAATCGCGGCACCTTCTAAACTTTTGCTACTGGCTGGAAATTACGTTGAACATATTCTTGAGCAAGGGGATTTAGCGGCAGAGCGAGCCAATACATTTCCTTATGTATTTATGAAACCGGCTGGAACCACTCTCCGAGGCAACCGGGCAAGTGTTGCTATCCCATCGATTTCACCGAATAAAATAGATTACGAACTAGAATTGGCTGTCATCATCGGTAAAGAAGCTCGCAACGTCTCTGCCGACCAAGCGCTCAACTATGTGGCGGGCTACACCATTATCAATGACCTTTCCGATCGCGGCTTTCGCCCAAATCCATCTCGCCAGGAACGTCCCCGTGACAAATTCTTCGACTGGCTCCATGGCAAGTGGCACGATGGTTTTTGTCCCTGCGGACCATGTATCACAACCGCCGACGAAATCCCTGATCCTCAAGCCCTTAAGATGACACTTTCGGTGGATGGCAAAACCCGACAGGATGCCTCAACATCTTTGCAAGTCTTCTCGGTTGCTGAAGTCATTAGCTTCATATCAAGCATGATGACTTTGTCGCCAGGAGACATTATTTCCACCGGTACACCCTCTGGTGTTGGAAATGCAACAGGAAATTACCTGAAAGCTGGTCAGCGAATCGAAGCGACCATCGAAAAAATTGGTACCCTGGTAACGACAATGGTGGCCGACAGAAAATAGCTTCGCAACTTTGATGCCTCTGAGAAAGTATCAAATGCGACGTTTGTCGACCTATCCCTATTCGACCTAGCCATACTGGAAACTGAATTTGTCAAACGAAAACGATCCGCTTCACTGGTATTCCTACCCTGCTTTTTACGATCTTGGATTTCGTGATGAGACAAAAAGCGAAGCGGACTTCTTTGAAGCAGCGTTTGCCAAATACGTTCAGGGAAACGTGAAGACTTTACTTGAACCAGGCTGTGGTTCAGGAAGATTGGTGGTTGAGATGGCCGCACGAGGCTACGATGTCACCGGATTTGATCTTAACGCGGACTCTCTTCGTTATCTCAAGCAGCGACTGAAGCGGAGAAAGCTCACCGCCGATGTAAAACTCGCTGACATGGCACGATTCTCAATTGGTCGTACCTATGATGCGGCGTTTAATACTTTCAATACCTTCCGTCATCTTTTGGATGAATCGTCCGCACTGAATCATTTGAAGTGCGTTGCCGAGCATGTGCGTCCTGGAGGTATTTTTATCCTCGGCTTTCACTTACTCCCACCAGATGCTGACCCGATCGACTGCGAACGCTGGAAGGCTCGACATGGCAAGACAGAGGTCGTCTACACGCTCAGAGTCCTCAATGCAGACTCGAGAAAACGGATCGAAAATCTTAGAATTTCAATGCTGGTCAAATCACCCCAAAGTACACAAAAATTGCGAGCCGAGTTTCCACTGCGCACTTACAACGTAGCCCAGCTTCGGAAACTTCTGGCCAAAGCTCCGCAGTGGCAACTTTGCGACGTCTATGACTTTTGGTACGACATCTCGGAACCGCTTAAGCTCGACAATACAATAGCGGACACCGTGTTGATCCTGCGCCGTCGTTAATCTGAGCTCCATGCTTTTCCGGCGACGAAGAACCGCTTTGACTGAACTAAACTGGATTCAAATAAGCGGAAAAAGAAACTTTTTTTACTATCTCATGGCGTTCGCTTTCTTTTGAATTCCAACGGGCTATCTTGTTGTTAGTCACTCAAGGCAATTGAAGTTCTCTTCCCTCCGACATTTTCCTCTGAAGATCACATCATGCTTTTTCGATTTTTAAATAACTGGATCTACCCTTCGATGCAGTTTGCAGCACTTTTTTGCATAACAGTTTGCGGCTTCTCACAGCTTGCGGTTGGCCAGACACAATCATCGGTGACTGACCCCGCCTACGCGTTACAAGGTGAGTACCAAAAGGGAGAGCAGGGAATTCAGATTGCCGCTCTGGGGGAAGACGCTTTTCGAATCAGCGTTTTCAATGGTGGGTTGCCTGGTGCAGGTTGGAATCGAACTGCTATCCAGGTACTGGAGATGAGCCTTGATGATGTAGAGGATTTCCTGAAAGAGTCGGACGTAAAGAGAGTAACTCGAAGCAGTCCTACGCTGGACGCCGCAGCGCCAGGTGCAGCAGTAGTACTTTTTGATGGGAGCGAAAGTTCCCTAAAGAAACATTGGGCGGATGGAGCAAAGCTAGCTGAAGGAAAGTATCTTCAAGCAGGTGCGACGGGCCTTGATAAATTTCAAAGCTATCGACTTCATCTCGAATTCCGCACACCTTGGATGCCGAAAGCAACAGGGCAGGGGAGAGGTAACAGCGGCGTTTATCATCAAGGTTGCTACGAGACACAGGTACTTGACTCATTCGGTTTCGATAACGAAGGCAATACCTGTGGAGCGATTTATGGAGTTAAGCCTGCAGACTTTAATGCGGGTCTGCCACCGATGGTTTGGCAAACTTACGATGTCGAGTTCACAGCTCCCGCTTGGAACGCAGCTGGACAAAAAACGTCTAATGCTCGACTTACCGTTTGGCTTAATGGCATGCTCATTCACCGCGATACAGAAGCACCTGGTCCTACCACAGCTGCACCACTTAAGGAATCTGTTGACGGTGGCCCCATCTATTTGCAAGACCATGGCAATCCGGTGCAGTATCGCAACATTTGGGTGCTACCACTCGATGCATCCGCAAATAGCTTACGACCGCGCGTACCAAGTTTCGAACGATTCGCAACGGTAGTTTCTTCAGCGAATGAAGTGGCTGAAGCTGGTCGGTTGCTGATCGGTGAACTCGCTTGCCAGAACTGCCATAAGATCCCTTCTGTGGATGGATTGGTCACGGCCAAAGAAGCTCCCTTACTCGCATCGGCGGGAAGTCGTATACGATCAAGCTACTTTAGCGAGCTGCTGG